>NZ_JBEXMH010000008.1:0-230164 GCF_040610415.1 Amycolatopsis sp. NPDC004079
CATGCTGTGGGTCACCCCGCAGGGGGGGTTTTTGTCATGGCGGGATTGATGCCTTGACAAGCACCCGCCGTCCGCGTTTTTGGCTTCGTATCGGGGTGCGGGGGTGGTGTGGGTGCCTCGATGGTTGGGTGCACCGGCTGCGGTTTCGGGCGGGGCTAGCGCCCCAATGTGGCGTTGGGTGCGTTGGATGCACCGAACGCCGCATTGGGTGCGTGTGACGCACCGAACGCCACATTGGGTGCGTGTGATGCACCCAATGTGGCGTTGGGGCGCATTGCGGCGGCGAGCGGGCGAGCGAGCGGGGGTGGTCCGTGAAGGGCTCCTTGAGGGAATCTGATTCCGTGAAGGGGCCCCTCACGGACATCGGCGGGTCGTGAGGGGAACCCTGCGGGACTCAGAGTCCGTGAAGGTGGCCCTCACGGACTGCGGGGCGCGACCGAAGTGCCAGCGGGCGAGGGCGGCGAGGAGTTATCCGGCGGAGAGCTGGCGTTTCACCTCGGCGGCGACGCGGGAGCCTTCCGCGCGTCCGGCGATCTTCGGCTGAACGGCCTTCATCACGGCACCCATCCCGGCCATCCCCGAGGCACCGGTCTCCGTCACCGCCTCGGTGACCAAGCCGCGCAGTTCGTCGTCCGAGAGCTGGGCGGGCAGGTAGCCGGTGAGGACCTGCGCCTCGGCTCGTTCGCGTTCGGCTGACTCCGCGCGGCCTGCCTTCTCGAAGGCCTCGGCGGCGTCGCGGCGTTTCTTCACCTCTCGGGTGATGATCTTCAGGACCTCGTCGTCGGAGAGTTCGCGTGCGCTGTCGCCTGCGGTCTCTTCGTAGCCGATCGCCGAGAGGGTCAGGCGCAGGGTCGCCGAGCGCAGCTGGTCCCTTGCCTTGATCGCGGTCGTGAGGTCGTCGTGCAGGGTCGCCTTCAGCGTGGTCATATACCCGATCCTGGCACCAGCCCCGGCTGGCTGCCCGCGCCGCGCCGCCGGGGGCGGGGTCTTCTAGACTCGCTTCCGATGTCCGACCAGCCTGAAATCCCCTTTTCCCTTCCGGAGGTGCGGTGATGCGTCTCGTTTTCGCCGGCACCCCGGAACCCGCCGTGCCGTCGTTGCGCGCGCTGATCGAGTCCGGGCGGCACGAGGTCGTCGCGGTCGTCACGCGGCCGGACGCCCAGGCCGGGCGCGGTCGCAAGGTGCTGCGGTCCCCGGTCGGGGCCCTCGCCGACGAGCACGGCATCGAGGTGCTCACGCCCGCCCGCGCCGGTGACCCGGCGTTTCTCGCCCGCTTGCGCGAGCTGGAGCCGGACGTCTGCCCGGTCGTGGCGTACGGGGCGCTGCTGCCGCAGTCCGCGCTCGACATCCCGGCGCACGGCTGGGTCAACCTGCACTTTTCGCTGCTGCCCGCGTGGCGTGGCGCGGCCCCGGTGCAGGCGGCGATCCGGGCGGGGGACGAGATGACCGGCGCGTCCACCTTCCGGATCGTGAAGGAGCTCGACGCGGGGCCGGTGTTCGGCGTGGTGACCGAGGCGATCGGCCCGGCCGACACGTCCGGCGCGCTGCTCGGCAGGCTCGCCGAGTCCGGGGCGCATCTGCTGGTGTCCACCGTGGACGGCATCGAGGACGGCACGCTGCGCGCGGTCGAGCAGCCGGGCGAGGGCATGAGTTACGCGCCGAAGGTGACCGTCGAGGACGCGCGGGTGTCGTTCGCGGACCCGGCTTCGGCGGTCGACCGGCACATCCGCTCGGTGACGCCGGATCCCGGCGCGTGGGCGGAGTTCCGCGGCGAGCGGTTCAAGCTGGGGCCGGTCACAGTGCTCGACGAACCCGGTCCGCGGCCGGGCGAGCTGGTGGTCGAGCGCAAGCGCGTGCTCGTGGGCACGGCGACGAAACCGGTGCGGCTGGGCGAGGTCCAGGCCGCCGGGAAGAAACGAATGGCTGCCACCGACTGGGCGCGCGGCACGAGGATCGACGAAGGAGAGCGCCTGCGGTGAACGAGCGTGGAGAACGGCGGCCGTCACGGCCGCAGCGGGGCCGTCCGGCTCCGCGCAAAGAAGGACCGCGGCGTCCGCCGGAGATCGACCCGGCCCGCCAGGTGGCGTTCGACGTGCTGCGCGCCGTGCGAGAGAAGGACGCGTACGCCAACCTCGTCCTCCCGCAGCTGCTGCGGGAACGCCGGGTGAGCGGCCGCGACGCCGCGCTGGCCACCGAACTGACCTACGGCTCGGCCCGCGCGCAGGGCCTGCTCGACGCGGTGATCGCCGCGTGCGCCGACCGGCCGATCGAGAAGACCGACCCGGTGGTCCTCGACGCGCTGCGGCTCGGCGTCTACCAGCTGCTGCGCACCCGGATCCCGGAGCACGCCGCCGTCGGGTCCACTGTGGACCTCGTGCGCGCCGAAGCCGGTTCGTGGGCAACGGGATTCACGAACGCCATTCTGCGCGCGGTGTCCGCAAAGGACGAAGCGCAGTGGCTCGACGAACTGACGCCGGACGAGGCCACCGACCCGATCGGCGCGTACGCGCTCCGCACCGCGCACCCGCGCTGGGTCGCCCGGTCGTTCGCGGAAGCGTTGGGGGACAAGGGCGCTGAGCTGAAGGCCGCCCTCGAAGCGGACGACGCCCGCCCCGAGGTGCACTTGGTCGCTCGCCCCGGCGAGATCAGCGCCGACGAACTGGCCGCGATCACCGGCGGCGATCCCGCGCCGTACTCGCCCTACGGCGTGCACCTGCCCGCAGGCGCGGGCGACCCGGCCGACGTGGAACCGGTGCGCGAACGCCTTGCCGCGGTGCAGGACGAAGGCAGCCAGCTGTGCGCCATCGCCGTCACCAAGGCCCCGCTGAAGGGCTCCGACGAACGCTGGCTGGACCTGTGCGCGGGTCCCGGCGGCAAAGCGGCGCTGCTCGGCGCACTGGCCAAGATCAGCGGCGCGCACGTGGACGCCGTGGAGAAGGCTCCGCACCGCGCCCGGCTGATCGAGAACGCCACCGAGGGCCTGCCGGTCGCCGTGCACGTCGCCGACGGCCGCGAATCCGGCTTGGAACCGGGCTACGACCGGATCCTCGTCGACGCCCCGTGCAGCGGCCTTGGCGCACTGCGCCGACGCCCCGAAGCCCGGTGGCGCCGCAAGCCGTCGGACGTCGCGGACCTCACCAAGCTGCAAGGCGAACTGCTGATGGCGGCGCTGGACCTGGTGCGCCCGGGCGGCATCGTCACGTACGTCGTCTGCTCGCCGCACCTGGCCGAAACCGAAGGCGTGGTAGGCGAAACCGCCCGCCGCACCAAGTCCGAGATCGTGGACGCCCGGGGGTTCTTCCCCGACGTCCCGCACCTCGGCGACGGCCCGTACGTCCAGCTGTGGCCCCACCGACACGGCACCGACGCGATGTTCTGCGCGGTGCTGCGCAAACCGTGACGGATCTAGGTTTGGTCGCCAGCTCGTGCGGCGGACTGGACACCCGGTTCACCGACGAGCTGGCAAAACCAGCGGTCGCCCGAGGCTGGCGGCTCGCCATCACGCTCACCCCGACGGCCTGGGGCTGGCTGAAAGCAACCGGCGGCCTGGGCGAACTCGAAGCCACGACGGACCTTCCGGTGCGCAGCACGTCCCGGCTGCCCGGCGAACCTCGTCCGCACCCGGACCCGAAGGTGTTCCTCTTCGCGCCCGCGTCGGCGAACTCGGTAGCGAAGCTGGCGCTGGGGATCGCGGACAATCAGGCACTCACGTTGCTAGGCGATGTCCTTGGCGCACCAGGAATCACCATCGTCGTCGCTTATCAGATCCAGCCGACCCGGGAGCACCATCCGGCCTGGCAGCGGCACCTCGACACGTTGACCGAGGCTGGCGTCCGGCTGCACCGGCTCGACCCGCGCCGCCCCTGGTCGGAACCGCTCGACTTGCTGCCCTCGCCTGCGTAGAAAGCCGTGAAGGACTCCTTCAGGGAATCTGATTCCCTGAAGGAGCCCTTCACGGACCTCAGAGGCTCAGCGCAGGCGAAGCGCGCGCTTCACCGTGCCGAACAGGTCGGTCTGGTTGGTCAGCCCCACGACGTTCGCCGCCTGCGGCCCGTAAGCCGCGATGCGGACCTGCGTGCCGGTGTGTTCCATCGAGGAACCGGGCAGCGCGGTGCCGTAGTTGAGGGTCATGTTCGCGCCCTCGTTGGTGATCAGCGTCGCGGTCTGGCCAGGCGTCTTGGCGTCGTTGGACACGATCTGGCTGGTGTGCCCGTGATCCGCGGTCACCACAACCAGCGTGTCCGTGTGGCTGCGGGCGTAAGCAAGCCCAGCCGCGACAGCAGCGTCGAAGTCGATCGTCTCGCCGATCTGCCCGCACGGGTCGGCCGCGTGATCCTGCTTGTCGATCGAAGCACCCTCGACCTGCAGGAAGAAGCCCTTGTTGCTGCGCCGGTCCTCCAGCAACTGCAACGCCTTCTGCGTCTGCGCCACCAGCTTCGGCTGCGTCTTCGGCAGGGCCGGGTTCGGGGTGCAGCGGGTCGGCGCGGTGCCGCCCTGCGTCGCCTTCGGGCCGGTCCAGTTCACCGGCATATTGCCCGACGCGAACAGGCCGAGCAGCGGCTTGCCCGGACGAGCCTTCGCCAGGTCGTCAGCCGTGTTCACCACGTTGTACCCGGCGGCCTTGGCCTGCTCCAGAACCGGCTTCCCCTTGAACTGCCCGGCGGTCGCCTTCTGGTCGAAGTACTTCGCGCCGCCGCCGAGGAGCACGTCCGGGCGGGTCTGCACGAGCTGCTCGGAGATCGAGCCCGCGCCGCCGTTCTCCTTGGCGTTCTGCGCGCACTTCTTGGTGGTCTCGTCCGGGCCCTTGCAGTCGCGGTCGACGACGTGCGCGCCGAGCACGGCCGGGGTCGCGTCCTGGACCTCGGCGGTGGTCACGTCGCCGGTGCGCAGGCCGCCGCGCTTGGCGAGCTCGAGCAGCGTCGGGACCGGGTTGCCGTAGGCATCCACGGAAATCGCGCCGTTGTAGGTCTTCGTGCCGGTCGCCCAGCCGGTGCCGGACGCCGCGGAGTCGGTGACGTAGTCCGGCTTCGCCGGGTTGCCCTTCTCGACCGCGTAGGTGGTGTAGTCGCCGGTCAGCGGGAATTCGTCCATCGCGAGCCGGCCGGCCGCGCCGCGCTCGTAGTTGCGCGCCGAGGTGATCTCGGACTGGCCCATGCCGTCGCCGATGAACAGGATGACGTTGCGCGCGTGGCCGCCCTGGATCGCCTGGCGGACCTCCTGCGTGCGGTCGCCCGCGCCGGCCGAAGCGGCGCGCGCGCCCTGGTCGTCCTGGTTGCCCTGCGCGGCGATCGCGACCGGGGCCGCGGCGACCATCGCGACGCCCAGCGCGCCCGCGGCCAGCCACTTGCGGCGGCCTGCCAAGACGGTTCTCATGATTCTCCTCGGGGTGCTTCTCGTCCGGAACTTCCGGTGGTGACCCATTAGTGCTCGCCGATGTGTTCGATACGGAGAATCCGGATGAGCGCCCGGTGTCCGGAAAGCGAACTCCGGTGCGGTCACGGCCGGTGAACAGGCCGGAACCGGGTCCTCCTACACTCGGGCCGTGGCTTCACCTCTCATCGCACCCAGCATCCTGTCCGCCGACTTCGCCAAGCTCGGCGAGGAGATCGCGGCCGTCGCGCGCCCCGGGGAGACCCGGGCCGACTGGGTGCACGTGGACGTCATGGACGCGCACTTCGTGCCCAACCTGACCCTCGGCCTCCCGGTGGTCCAGTCGATCCTCAAGTCGACCGACGTCCCGATCGACTGCCACCTGATGATCGACGACCCGGACCGCTGGGCGATCGGCTACGCCGAGGCCGGCGCGTACAACGTCACGGTGCACGCGGAAGCCGCCGCGGACCCGGTCATGCTGGCGAAGAACCTGCGCGCTGCGGGCGCGAAGGCGGGGCTGTCGATCAAGCCGGGCACGCCGCTCGAACCGCACCTCGAAACCCTCAAGCACTACGACACGCTGCTCGTCATGTCCGTCGAACCGGGCTTCGGCGGGCAGTCGTTCATCGCCGACGTCCTGGAGAAGGTGCGCACCGCGCGCCGCCTGGTCGACACCGGGCACCTCAAGCTGGTCGTCGAGATCGACGGCGGGATCAACTCCGACACCATCGAACAGGCCGCCGAAGCGGGCGTCGACTGCTTCGTCGCGGGCTCGGCTGTCTACGGCGCCGAGGACCCGGGCCGCGCCGTCGCCGCCCTGCGTGCGCAGGCCGCTCGCCTCCGCGTCAGCTGACGTACGGCCCGGGAAGCCCCCGGGACCGGACGGGTGTTGGATGGAAGGGCCACCGAGGGCGGTGGCCGGGCGAGGAGGCAGCAGTGTTCACGGGAATTGTCGAAGAGGTCGGCGAGGTCACCGCGGTCGAGCAGCTCACCGACGCGGCTCGGCTCACCGTGCGCGGCCCGTTGGTCACTTCGGACGCGGGCCACGGCGATTCGATCGCGGTCAGCGGCGTGTGCCTGACCGTCGTCACGGTCTCCGGCGGCGAGTTCACCGTCGATGTGGTGAACGAAACACTCCAGCGTTCGAGCCTCGCGAAGGTGGCTGTCGGCGACGCGGTGAACCTCGAGCGCGCGACCCCGGCGGGCGGGCGGCTCGGCGGGCACATCATGCAGGGCCACGTGGACGGCACCGGCGTTTTCGTTTCCCGCGACGAGCGCGGCGTGACGACGTTCTCCCTGCCCCCGGCCTTGTCGCGGTACGTCGTGGAGAAGGGTTCGATCGCCGTCGACGGCGTTTCGCTCACCGTCGCGAGCGTCTCGGAGGACCGGTTTTCGGTCGCTTTGATCCCCACCACGCTCGAGGTGACGACCCTCGGCAGGCGGGAAGAAGGCGACCACGTGAACCTCGAAGTGGACGTCGTCGCGAAGTACGTGGAGAAGCTCACTGCGCCACACGTGGCGGCGAACGCGCACAATGTGTGACATCCACCCGGCGGCGGCAGCGAAGGAGCACCCGTGAGCGAGACGAAGGCGGCCGAGCCGCAGACCGGTTGGACCCCGTGCGGAGCGGGCGCGGTGGTGGACGTTGACGCCATCGAGGCCGCGATCGCGGACATCGCCGCTGGGCGAGCGGTGGTCGTCGTCGACGACGAGGACCGCGAGAACGAGGGCGACCTGATCTTCGCCGCCGAGAAGGCGACGCCGGAGCTGCTCGCGTTCATGGTGCGCTACACCTCGGGCTACGTGTGCGTCGCGCTGACCGAGTCCGAGGCGGACCGGCTCGACCTGCCGCCGATGTACCACACGAACCAGGACCAGCGCGGGACCGCGTACAGCGTCACGGTCGACGCGGCGGAGGGCATCACCACCGGCATCTCCGGCACTGACCGCGCGCACACCACCCGGCTGCTGGCCGATCCCGAAGCCACCGCGAAGGACTTCCGCCGCCCCGGGCACGTGGTGCCGCTGCGTGCCAAGGAAGGCGGCGTGCTGCGCCGTCCCGGGCACACCGAGGCCGCGGTGGACCTGGCCCGGCTGGCGGGCCTGCACCCGGCGGGCGCGCTCTGCGAGATCGTGTCGCAGAAGGACGAGGGCGACATGGCCCGGCGCGACGAGCTGGAAGTGTTCGCCGCCGACCACGACCTGAAGATCATCTCGATCGCGGACCTGATCGCCTACCGGCGGCGCACCGAGAAGCAGGTCGAGCGCGTCGCCGAGGCGCGGATCCCGCTGCCCGCGGGCGAGTTCCGCGCGGTCGGGTACGACAGCCTGCTCGACGGGATCGAGCACGTCGCCTTCGTGTACGGCGAGATCGGCGACGGCGAGGACATCCTGGTCCGCGTCCACTCCGAATGCCTCACCGGCGACGTTTTCGGCTCGCTGCGCTGCGACTGCGGCCCGCAGCTCGACGCCGCGCTGCAGAAGGTGGCCGACGAGGGCCGCGGGGTCGTGCTGTACATCCGCGGGCACGAGGGCCGCGGAATCGGCCTGCTGCACAAGCTTCAGGCGTACCAGCTGCAGGACGCGGGCGCGGACACCGTCGACGCGAACCTGGCGCTGGGCGTGCCCGCCGACGCGCGCGACTACGGCACCGGCGCGCAGATCCTGTGCGACCTCGGCGTCCGGTCGATGCGGCTGCTCACGAACAACCCGGCGAAGCGGGTCGGCCTCGAGGGCTACGGCCTGCGCGTCACCGGCCGGGTCGCGCTGCCGATCTCGCCGAACCCGGAAAACCTGCGGTACCTGCGCACGAAGCGCGACCGGATGGGGCACGACCTCAGCCAGCTCGAGCACTACGACCAGGTCGGGGCGTCCGACCAGGGCACCGAGGAGGACACCACGCGATGAGCGGCGAGGGGCGGCCGGAAGCCGCGCTCGACCTGCGCGACTGCAAGTCCCTGCGACTGGCGGTCGTCGCGACGCGGTGGAACGCGAAGATCACCGACGTGCTGCTGGAACGCGCGCTCGCCGCGGCCAAGGACGCCGAGCTGGAGGAAGAGCCCACGGTCGTCCGCGTCGCGGGCGCGGTGGAGCTTCCGGTCGCGGCGCAGGCGCTGGCACGCAACCACGACGCGGTCGTCGCGCTGGGCGTCGTGATCCGCGGCGGCACCCCGCACTTCGAGTACGTGTGCGACGCGGTCACTGCGGGCCTCACCCGGGTCGCGCTCGACGAGAGCACCCCGGTCGGCAACGGCGTCCTGACCTGCGACACCGAGCAGCAGGCGCTCGACCGCTCCGGCATGCCCGGCTCCGTGGAGGACAAAGGCTACGAAGCGGCCGTGGCGGCGCTCGACACCGCGCACGTGCTGCGCGGTCTGGGCAAGCCGTGGACCGAGCGGGGATTCGTGTGAGCGTGATGACCGAGCAGCAGACCACCCTCGTGATCCGGCCGCGCCGGGCGCTCGTCATGTGCAGCGTGCT
Organism: Amycolatopsis sp. NPDC004079; assembly: GCF_040610415.1. Classification (NCBI taxonomy): domain Bacteria; kingdom Bacillati; phylum Actinomycetota; class Actinomycetes; order Pseudonocardiales; family Pseudonocardiaceae; genus Amycolatopsis; species Amycolatopsis sp. NPDC004079. Next base: position 8,854 of record NZ_JBEXMH010000008.1, read on the forward strand.
GGCGGTGGCGCTGCTCGCGGCGTTCGTGGTGGTCGCGGTCCTGCTGCGCGGCTCGCACACCGGAGCCGTGTTCGAGGTGTCGGACCAGATCGCGATGATCGGCATCGGCATCGCGCTGTCGGCGGGCACGATGCTGTTCGGCAACGCCCGCGTCCGCGCGGACGCCACCGGCATCGAGGTCCGCAACGTCCTCGCGCGGCGCGTGTTCACCTGGGATCAGGTGCTGTCGATCAGCTTCCCGGACGGCGCCTCGTGGGCCCGCCTGGAACTGCCGGACGACGAGTACTTCTCGGTGATGGCCGTGCAGGCCGTGGACCGGGAACGCGCGGTGCTGGCGGTGCGCGCGCTGCGAAAGCTGCACCGGGCCGCCACCGAGGCCTGAGTTCTTACAGTTCCAGTTCCAGATCCACGACGATCGGCGCGTGGTCGGACGGTCCCTTGCCCTTGCGGGCCTCGCGGTCCACGTAGGAATTGGTGACCGCCTTGGCGAAAACCTCGTTCCCGTAGACGAGGTCGATGCGCATTCCCTTGTTGTTGGGGAAGTTCCCGCCGCGGTAGTCCCAGTAGGTGAACGGGTGGTCGTACTTCAGCGGCCGCGGGAAAACGTCGGACAGTCCCGCGTCGCGGAGCTTCTTCAGCGCTGCTCGTTCGGGCTCGGTGACGTGCGTGGACTCGGCGAAAACCGAGATGTCCCAGACGTCCTGGTCGGTTGGCGCGACGTTGAAATCGCCGAGCACCGCGAACGGACGGGCGTGGTTCAGTTCTTCGCAGACGAGGTCGCTGAGCTTATCGAACCACTCGAGTTTGTAGGCGTAGTGCGGGTTTTCCGGCTCACGCCCGTTCGGCACGTACACCGACCAGATGCGGATCCCGCCGCACGTCGCGCCGATCGCGCGCGCCTCGGCCTGCCCGTCGAAGCCCGGTTCGCCCGGCAGCCCGCGCACCACGTCGTCGAGCCCGATCTTGGAGAGGATCGCGACGCCGTTCCATCGTCCCAGCCCATACGCGGCGACCTCGTACCCGCGGGCGGTGATCTCTTCGGCGGGGAAGGCTTCGGTGGTGTTCTTGAGTTCCTGCAGGCAGAGGACATCCGGCGCGGTGCGGTCGAGCCAGTCGAGCACGCGGGGCAGCCGGGGAACGATGGAGTTGACGTTCCAGGTGGCGACGCGGACGGTCATGGCTGCTCCCTGATCGTTCGACGGGCCGGCGAGGCCCAGGCTACGACATGCTCGCTGCTCACCCGACTGTGCCCGACCGGCACGGGGATCCGAACCGGCAAGAGCCGCGCCTTCAGCCACGGGCATGGCCCCCGCCCGCATTAAGGGGTCTCACGGAAACTGTCGGACCCTCGCCATACAGTGGGGCACGTGGCTGATCCGACCACCTACCGACCTCAGCCGGGGAGCATCCCGGACTCGCCTGGCGTCTACAAGTTCCGCGACGACGCCAAGCGGGTCATCTACGTCGGCAAAGCGAAGAGCCTGCGCAGCAGGCTGAACTCGTACTTCGCCGACCTGTCCGGCCTTCATCCGCGCACGCGGCAGATGGTCACCACCGCGGCGAGCGTCGAGTGGACCGTCGTCGGCACCGAGGTCGAGGCGCTCCAGCTGGAGTACAACTGGATCAAGGAGTTCGACCCCCGGTTCAACGTCCGCTACCGCGACGACAAGAGCTACCCGGTCCTCGCGGTCACGCTGAACGAGGAATTCCCCCGGCTGCACGTCTACCGCGGCGCGCGCAAGAAGGGCGTCCGCTACTTCGGGCCGTACTCGCACGCGTGGGCGATCCGCGAGACGCTCGACCTTCTCCTGCGCGTTTTCCCGGCCCGCACCTGTTCCACCGGCGTCTTCCGCCGCCACGGGCAGATCGGGCGGCCGTGCCTGCTCGGCTACATCGACAAGTGCTCGGCCCCGTGCGTGGGCCGGGTGTCCGCGGACGAGCATCGGGCGATCGTCGAGGACTTCTGCGACTTCCTCGCCGGCCGCACGGACGCGATGGTGAAGCGGCTCGAACGCGAGATGGCCGCCGCGTCAGAGGAGCTGGAGTTCGAACGCGCCGCGCGGCTGCGGGACGACTTGGGCGCGTTGCGTCGCGCGATGGAGAAGCAAGCCGTGGTGTTCGGCGACGGCACGGACGCGGACGTCGTCGCCTTCGCGCACGACGAACTCGAGGCCGCCGTACAGGTGTTCCACGTGCGCGGTGGGCGCGTGCGCGGGCAGCGCGGGTGGGTGATCGACAAGGCCGAGGAGATGGACGTCCAGGCGCTGGTCGACCACTTCCTCACCCAGTTCTACGGCGAGGAATCCGACCGCGTGGGCCGCGACGACGTCGAGACCGGCCCGGTCGTCCCGCGCGAGGTGCTGGTGCCGGAGCTGCCCGCGGACGCCGACGCGGTCGCCGAGTGGCTGTCCGGCCTGCGCGGGTCGCGCGTGCGGCTGAGGGTCGCGCAGCGCGGCGACAAGAAGGCGCTCGCGGAAACGGTGGAGCGCAACGCCAAGGAGGCGTTCACCCAGCACAAACTGCGCCGCGCGGGCGATCTCACCGCGCGGTCCGCGGCACTGCAGGAACTCCAGGACTACCTGGCGCTCGACACCGCGCCGCTGCGCATCGAATGCATCGACATCAGCCACATCCAGGGCAGCGACGTCGTGGCGTCGCTGGTGGTGTTCGAGGACGGGCTGCCGCGCAAGTCCGAGTACCGCAAGTTCGCGCTGCGCGAGGCGGCGACCGAGGGCGACGTCGCGTCCATCGCGGAGGTCGTGCGTCGGCGATTCCACCGTTATCTCAAGGAAACCGCAGAAAACGCCGCCGAGACAACGGAAATCGCGGACGAGACCGCCGAGGAAGCGGGGGACGAGGCGGTCCGCCCGGTGCGCGCCGGGATCGACCCGGAGACCGGCCGCCCGCGCAAGTTCGCCTATCCGCCGAACCTGCTGGTCGTCGACGGCGCGGGCCCGCAGGCCACCGCGGCCGCGGACGTGCTCGCCGAACTCGGCATCACCGACATCGCCGTCGTCGGGCTCGCGAAGCGGCTCGAAGAGGTGTGGCTGCCCGGAGAACCGGATCCGATGATCCTGCCGCGCACGTCCGACGCGCTGTTCCTGCTGCAGCGGCTGCGCGACGAGGCGCACCGGTTCGCCATTCGCTACCACCGCGAAAAACGCGCCAAGCGCATGCAGACGTCCGAATTGGACAGTGTGCCCGGACTCGGGCAGGCTCGGCGCACCGCGCTGATCAAGCACTTCGGCTCGGTGAAGAAGCTCAAAGAGGCTCGGGTCGAGGAAATCGAAGCGGTGCCCGGTTTCGGCAGGCGCACCGCCGAGGCCGTGGTGGCGGCACTGGCCGGGGAGACCGGCGCCGCACCGCGGGCAGTACCGGGAGGGGACCAGGGGTCGTGATCGGGAAGGAAGCACACAAGTGAGTGCGGAAGAGGAAAAACGGGGCAGCGGGATGGAGGTCGCGGTCGTGTCGGGCCTCTCCGGCGCGGGCCGCTCCACGGCGGCCAAATGCCTGGAGGACCTCGGCTGGTTCGTGGTCGACAACCTGCCGCCGGAGCTGATCGCCACGATGGTCGAGCTCGGCGCGCAGGCGCGGGGGGCGATCACGAAGGTGGCGGTGGTGATGGACGTGCGTTCGCGCGCGTTCACCGACGACCTGGCCTCGGTGATCAAGGACCTGGACGCGCGCGGGTACAAGCCGCGCGTGCTGTTCCTCGAGGCCACCGACGCGGTGCTGGTGCGCCGCTTCGAATCGGTCCGCCGCGGCCATCCGATGCAGGGCGACGGCAGGCTCGCCGACGGCATCACCGCCGAGCGCAAGCTGCTTTCGCCGCTGCGCGAAGAGGCCGACCTGGTGCTCGACACGTCCGCGCTGTCGGTGCACGACCTGCGCGCGAAAATCGAGGACGCGTTCGGCTCCGAGGCCAGCACGCAGACCCGCGTCACCGTGCTGTCCTTCGGCTACAAGTACGGTTTGCCGATGGACGCCGACCTGGTGATGGACGTGCGGTTCCTGCCGAACCCGTTCTGGATCCCGGAGCTGCGCGAGCACACCGGCCTCGACGGCGAGGTGCGCAATTACGTGCTGTCCCAGGAAGGCGCCGAGGAATTCCTCGACCGCTACCACCAGCTGCTGCGGCTCATCGGCGCGGGCTACAAGCGCGAGGGCAAGCGGTACCTGACGCTCGCGGTCGGCTGCACCGGCGGCAAGCACCGCAGCGTCGCGATCTCCGAGGAACTCGCCCAGCGACTGTCCAATGAGGACGGCATGGCAGTAAAGGTGGTGCACCGGGATCTTGGCCGGGAGTGACGTGCGCGCGGTGGCGCTGGGCGGGGGACACGGGCTGCACGCGACGCTGACCGCGCTCCGGCGGATCACCCGCGCCGTCACGGCGGTGGTGACGGTGGCCGACGACGGCGGGTCGTCCGGCAGGCTGCGGCGCGAACTGGGGCTGCTGCCGCCGGGCGACCTGCGCCAGGCGTTCGCCGCCTTCGCCGCGGAGGACGGCGGGCGGCTGTGGGCGGAGGTGTTCCAGCACCGCTTCGGCGGCGACGGCGCGCTCGCCGGGCACGCCGTGGGCAACCTGCTGCTCGCCGGGCTGTTCGAGGTGCTCGGCGACCCGGTGGCCGCGCTCGACGAGGCCAGCAGGCTGATGGGCATCTCCGGCCGCGTGCTGCCGATGTCGCCGGAGCCGCTGGAGATCGAGGGCGAGGTCAGCGGCCTCGACAGCGAGAACCCGGACGCGATCCGGCGGATCCGCGGCCAGGTCGCGGTCGCCAGCACGCCCGGCCAGGTGCACCGCATCACCTTGCACCCGGCGGGCCGCCAGGAACGCCCGCCGCGCGGCTGCGCGGAGGCGATCGAGGCGGTGCTGGAGGCGGACGTCGTGTTCCTCGGCCCCGGCTCGTGGTTCACCAGCGTGCTGCCGCATGTGCTGGTCCCGGATCTGCACGACGCGCTCGTGCGCACGAGCGCCACCAAGGTCGTCGTGCTGAATCTTGTCCCCCAACCGGGGGAAACCGGCGGATTCTCCCCGGAGCGGCATCTGGACGTACTCTTCGAGCACGCGCCCGCGCTGCGGGTCGACGCCGTCGTCGCGGACCGTGATTCCGTCCCTGACCCGGCAAGCCTGCGCCGGGCGGCCGAACGCCTGGGAGCGAGGGCCTGCCTGGGGGCGGTGGCCGACCCGGTCGTGGCGGGACGGCATGATCCTGGTGCGCTCGCCCAGTGCATGCGAGAGGCACTAGGCCTCGGCGGGGAGCACTGTGGGTGACGGCGGGCGCGCAGCGAAAGGCAGGAGGGGCAGTACATGGCGATGACCGCCGCGGTGAAGGACGAACTGAGCCGGCTCGAGATCACGAAGATCGGGCCGCGCCGGGCGGAGGTCGCGTCGCTGCTTCGCTTCGCGGGCGGGCTGCACATCGTGGCCGGCCGCGTCGTGGTCGAGGCGGAGCTGGACACGGGTTCGGTCGCGCGGCGGCTGCGCAAGGAGATCCACGAGCTGTACGGGCATCATTCGGACGTGCACGTGATCACCGCGAGCGGCGGCCTGCGCAAGGGGACGCGGTACGTCGTGCGCGTGGTGAAGGACGGCGAGGGCTTGGCTCGGCAAACCGGCCTGATCGACCAGCGCGGACGCCCCGTGCGCGGCCTGCCCGCCGCCGTGGTGTCCGGCGGGGTGGCCGACGCCGAAGCGGCCTGGCGCGGTGCCTTCCTGGCGCATGGCTCGCTGACCGAACCGGGCCGTTCGTCGTCGCTGGAAGTGACCTGCCCGGGCCCGGAAGCGGCGCTGGCGTTGGTCGGTGCCGCCCGCCGGATGGGCATCCAGGCGAAGTCCCGCGAGGTACGGGGCGCGGACCGGGTCGTGGTCCGCGACGGTGACGCCATCGGAGCCCTGCTGACCCGCCTGGGCGCGCACACGAGCGTGCTGCAGTGGGAAGAACGCCGGATGCGCCGAGAGGTCCGCGCGACCGCCAACCGCCTCGCCAACTTCGACGACGCGAACCTGCGCCGCTCGGCCCGCGCGGCAGTCGCGGCGGCTGCCCGGGTGGAGCGCGCGCTGGAGATCCTGGGCGACACCGCCCCGGACCACCTGCTCGCCGCCGGCCGCTTGAGGCTGTCGAACCGCCAGGCGTCGCTCGAGGAACTGGGCCAGCTGTCCGACCCGCAGATGACGAAAGACGCGGTAGCCGGACGAATCCGGCGGCTGCTGGCGATGGCGGACAAGCGGGCGAAGGAACTGAGCATCCCGGACACCGAATCAGCGGTGACGCCGGAAATGCTGGAAGAAGAAGCCTGACGGCTGCTGCTGGCGCTGCGGCCGAGGGGAACGACGGCTGCGGCGCTGGCAGGCGAGAGGCGCTCGGCACGTGGCTGAGGGCGGCGAGGCTGCTGGTGCTGTGGCCGAGGAGAAGGACGGCAGCCGGTGCCAGGCAAGGCGAGAGGCGCTTGGCACCTGGCTGAGGGCGGCTGGTGCTGCGGCCGAGAAGAAGGACGGCAGCCGGTGCCAGCCAAGGCGAGAGGCGCGCAACGCCCGCGCTCCCAGCCGCGACGAGCCTGCGAGGAAGCCCTGGTCCGCTGCCAGGCGGGGCTCGTGCGTGGCGATGCCGGTGAGAACCGGGATTAGCACTCACGAGGGCACCGGACCGCACCCCGCCCAGCTCAGCGGCGTCGCCTCGGCAAAACCCCGTCCACAGTGGACAAATCACCCCCGCCACACCACCGGGTTCGCTACCGTGGGGGCCATGATCGATGTGCCGCTTTCCGCACTTGAACTCGCGCTCGTCGAAGCCGGGCAGTCGGCCACGGCGGCGCTCGGGCCGCTTTCCGCAGTCGCTCGGCGGCTCGACGACCTTGGCTACCACCGCCTCTGGTTCGCCGAGCATCACGGCTCCCCGGCCATCGCCAGCGCGTCCCCGCAGGTGCTCGCGGCGTACGCGGCCGCGGTGACGTCGCAGGTGCGGGTCGGGTCCGGCGGGGTCCTCGCGCCGAACCACGCGCCGTTCGCGCTGGCCGAGCAGTTCGGCACGCTCTCCGCCCTTAGCGGCGGCCGTGTTGACCTCGGTATCGGACGCGGGCCCGGCGCGCTCGATCCGGAGATCATCCGGGCGCTGCGCCGAGGAGCCGAACCGGCGGGGGAGGCCGACTACCACGCGGATGTCGACGAGTTGCTGAGGCATCTCGGCAGCGAGAAGGTGCTCCCGGGCGGAGTGACCGTTCCGGAGCCGTGGCTGCTCAGCTCCAGCCCGGCGGGCGCGGAGGTCGCGGCCGAGCGCGGGCTGCCGATCGCGTTCGCGCATCACATCCGGCCGGACAACACCGCGTCCGCGCTGGAGCGGTACCGGGAGAAGTTCCAGCCGTCGAAGTGGCGGTCCGAGCCGTACGTGCTGCTGTGCGTCGAGACGATCTGCGCGGACACCGACGCCGAGGCCGAATACCTGTCCGGGCCGATGAACGTCCTCAAATCCCACCTGCTCACCGGCGGCGGGGGAGACCAGCCGATGCTGACGCCGGAGCAGGCCGCCGAGTACGAGTTCGCGCCGGAGATGGTCCCGCAGCTCGCGCACTTCCGCGCGGCGCAGGCGTACGGCGAACCGGAACAGGTCCAAGCGCGGCTGGCTGAGCTGGCGAAGCAGACTGGTGCGGACGAAATCATGGTCACAGTGCCGGTCTTCGACGCGAAGGCGCGCATCCGCTGTTACGAACTGGTTGCCGGAGCCTGAAAGAATGAGGTGCGGCAGGGGTGACCGGCGCCGCTCCGGTCACCCCTGCCGCGGCTTATCCGGCGATAGCCGCGCCGGGGAACTTCAGTTGCACCACCACGTTGTCGATGGTGTCCGGCGTGCCGCCGAGCTTGTCGTTGTTCGTCGAGGTCACCCACAGGTGCCCGTCGGGGGTCTTGGTCACCGAGCGCAGGCGGCCCCAGCGGCCGGAGAACACCGCGGACACCGTGCCGATGCTGTCGCCCTTGATCTGCGTCGCGAACAGCTGCTTGCCGGTCACCGCCGCGATGTAGATCCAGTCGTTCACGATCTCGATCCCGGACGGCCCGGCCTGCGACGTCGGCCACGTCTTCTTCGGCGCGATCGTCCCGCTGCAGTCGCCGATCGTGCCCTCGCAGGCCGACCAGCCGTAGTTGCCGCCCTTCTGGATCAGGTTCAGCTCGTCCTGGCTGCTCTCGCCGAACTCCGACGACCACAGCCGCCCTTGCGAATCCCAGGCGAGGCCCTGCGGGTTGCGGTGCCCGTAGCTCCAGACGTACCGGGCGTTGCCGCCGGTGGCGTAGAACGGGTTGTCGCTCGGCGCGGAACCGTCGGAATTGAGCCGCAGGATCTTGCCGTTGAGCGAGCTCTTGTTCTGCGCGTTGGCCTTCACCTTCGCGTCGCCGACGGTCGCGTACAGCTTGCCGTCCGGGCCGAACGCGATGCGGCCGCCGTTGTGGTACTGGTTCTTCGACATGCCGGTCAGCACCGGGGTGGTGGTCTTCGACAGCGTGGTGCCGTCGTAGGTGACCTTCACGATCCGGTTGTCGCTGGACGACGTGTGGTACAGGTACACCGCGTGGTCGGTGTTCCACTGCGGCGAAATCGCCAGCCCGAGCAGGCCGCCCTCGCCGTTCGTCGTGACCACGCCGGGGATCTTGCCGAGCGTCGTCTTCTTGCCGTCCGGGGTGATCTGCAGCAGTTCGAACCGGTCCCGTTCGGTCACCAGCGCGTTGCCGTTCGGCAGGAAACCGACTGCCCAGCCGAGGTCGACCTTCGCGATGTCCTTGTCGTACGAAGGGATTCCGCCGCCGGCACCGCTGCTGTTGGTGGTCTTCGCGGTGACCGCGTTGCTCGCCGCGGACGCGTTTCCGTTGGGGTCACGCGCCTTCACGGTGAACGTGTAGGACGTGTTCGGCTTGAGGTCGGTGACCGTCGCCGAGGTCTGCGTCGTGGTCGAGACGACGTCCTTGCCCTGGTACACGTCGTAGCCCGCGATCGAGCCGCTGTCGTCGGTGGAAGCCTTCCAGGACAACGAGATGCTGTCCGACGTGCTGCCGGTGGACTTGAGCGAACCGGGCACGCTCGGCGGGGTTTTGTCGTCGCTGGGCGGGGTTTTCACGCCGACGACGTTGCTCGGCTGCGACGGGTTGCCCGCCGCGTCGTAGGCGATCACCGAGATGTCGTACGACGTGTTCGGCGTCAGTTGGTCGACGGTCGCCGAGGTCGTTTTGCCGTCCACGACCTTCAGCGTGTTGCCGCCGCGGTTGATCTCGTACCGGGTGACGCCGACGTTGTCCGTCGCCGGGTCCCAGCGGAAATCGGCCGCGGTGGGCCGGATGTTCGACGCCTGGAAGTTCTTCGGCGGCGTCGGCGGCTCGTTGTCGGCCGGTGCGCTGAAGCTGTCGGTGATCTTGTCGGTGTTGGGCCCGCCGTTCGCGGACGCCGAAACGGTGCGGACGTGGTTGACGCCCGCGGTGAGCTGCACCGTCGCGGTGACGGTCTTCCACGTCGTCCAGGAACCCGTGGCGGGGAAGGAAACCGTGCCCTTGTCGCCGCCGTCGACCACGAGCTTCATCGGCCGGTCGTCGGCGGTTCCGTTGGCGTAGCGGAAAGTCAGCGTGTGCGTGCCGGCCTGTGCCGCGTTGACCGAGTAGTCGGCGTAACTGCCGACGAGATTGTCGAAGTCCACGAATCCCTTGCCGGAGTACCCGGAGTGGTTCGTGGCGATCTTGGCCTGGGAGAGTGTCGCGTCCTCGGACTCGTAGTCCCCGGTCGCCGCGGTCGCGGTCACGGGGGTCAGCAGTGCGCAGCCGAGCGCGGTCGCCGCGGTACCGGCGAACAGCGCGCTCAACGTCGAGCGTCGTGCCACGGGGGCCTCCTGCTTGAGGGGGATCGGGGCGGCGGCGGAAAATGCTCAAGAGTCTTCGTTAGGAAAGTTTCCTATTTATCGGGACAGATCACACACCCTCGGCAGGTGCGGTGTCAATAGTGCGATCGCGGCATCACGCTCCGCAGCGAGTGCCGCGGAGCGTGATGCCGGGTGAACCGAAGGTCAGAAGCCGGCGATGTCCGCCCGCGCGATCACCTTCGTGATCCTCGCCCGGACGAGGGATTCTTCGGGGACGGCGTTGCGCTCGCCGTAGGCCGGGCCGTTCTCCTCGCCCATGTACCGCGCGCCGAGCCGGGTGGCCCACTCCCGCATTTCGTCGAGGTCGTGGTGCAGCTCCGCTTCGGCGGTGAACTGCACGTACGAGAACGGCGGCCGCTGGTCGTCGACGGCCAGCGAGAGCCGCGCGTCGCGGCGCAGGGCCTTGCCTTTCAGCGTGTCCGTGCCGGTGGTGAAGATCAATTCGTCACCGGCAGGCCCCTCGTTCAGCAGAAACCACACCGGCGTGACGACGGGTGCCCCGTTGGCCCGCACGATCCCCAGCATCCCGGTCCGCGTGCCCTCGCTCGCGAACTTCCACCACTCCGCCCTGGTCATCTCCCGCATGCCCGCCACGCTAGCCGTCCGCGTGTGCGGGCGCTCGGCAAGGCCGACTAGCCTGACCTGCTGTGCGATACGACGAGATGGGCGCGGCCGGGCTCGCCGACGAGGGGCTGACCCGTCGGCTGAAGGCGCTCGCCTGCACCGCGCCGTTGCACGACCTCGACGCGCGCAAGGCGAAGCTCGACTGGGCCGACGCCACCGTCTACCAGATGGCCGAGATCGCGCTGCACACGATCGACCAGGTCACCATCGCGATGGACTTCGACACCGGCGCGGGCCACGACCAGGTCATCGACCGGCTGCTGCCGTTCATCTCGCTGCAGGCGCCCTCGCGGATGCCGGAAGAGCACGTGCGCGTCGCGAAGTGGGTGCTGGACAACCTGATCAACGTCGGCACCACCGACCGCGGCTTCCGGCGCGTCTACGGCTCGCTCGGTCCCGGCGGCTACCAGCGCCGCCAGTTCGACTTCAAGCTCCTGGTCGAGCTGGCCGCTCCGGACGGCGAGGTGTACCTGCGCGCCACCGACGAGGCGATCAACGTGCTGGTCGGCGCGCTGGACACGGACGTCGAGTCGGCGCAGATCGCGGCCGAGGTGAAGCTGGAGAACCTGATCAACCGCGGCCGCCTCGCCGACGCGAAGCTCGCCGCGGAACAGGCGCGCTACCGCACCGTGCAGTACGGCGAGACGCTGCGCGCGAAGCTCGACGCCACCCGCCGCGACGTGCGCGCGGTCGACTGGGAGAGCGAGGTGCCGGAGCTGATCGAATCGGCGCTCGGGCACATCGAGTCCCGGTTCCGCGCGGAGAACGCGATCCTGAAGAACATCACCACCGCACGGGACGAATCCGAGGACGCCGACCACAAGCGCCGCGCCGCCGAGCTGGTCGACATCGTCGCCGACTGCATCCGCCGCCACACCCGGCTCCAGTCGCGGCTGGCCGACGCCGGTGCGGTCTTCCGCGCCGAACAGGACCGCCAGCAGTTCTCCGGACCGCCGCAGCGGGCCACGATCGACCTGTTCGGCCAGCTCCTGCTGCCGACGCTCGGGCTGCCGCTCGCCGACGCCACCGCGCCCGCCGAGCACTTCTTCCACGCCGTCGCGGGCATCACGACGCCGGTCGTGCCGTCGCTGTCCTCGCTGGTGTCGCTGCTGCTGCGGCCCGCCCCGGAACGTGACCAGCTGGTCGGCGAGGTGCCGGAACCGGAGCTGGTGCCCGCCGAGGTGACCGACCGCTTCGGCGACGACGTGTGGCGGCTCGCCGACGAACTGCTCGACCTGCCCGACGTGCCGCGCCGGCTGTCCGGGCTGCTGGAGGACGCGCGCCGCTCCGGACAGCCGAACCTGGCGTCCCTGGTCGCGCTGCGCGCGGTGCACGCTTACAGTCCCGAGGTCGGCGCGGCGCGCCGGCAGGGGGAACGCCACGTGCTGCTCGCCGTCGACGACGGCACCCTGCTCGACGACCCGGACTTCGGCGGGGCCGATCTGCTGCTGTCCACCGCGGAGGTCGAACGAGCTGACGACGAGACCGAGGAGGTCGCTTGATGCCCGTGACGCACACGAGCGTCGACGCCGAGGCCGCCGCGCGCCTCGTCGCTTTCGGCATGCGCCCGAAGCAACTGCCCGCCCGCGACGTCGTGTACGGCGAGCTGGTGCGCCGCTACGGCGAGGACAACGCGTTCAAGGCGCTCACCCACGCCGTCGCGTCCGGGCTCGGGCTGATGGTGCTGGAGGTGACGCAGCAGGCCGGCTGCGTGCTCGCGGCCACCGACGAGTCCGTCTTCGAGATCAAGATGGACAGCTACGCGCGGCAAGCCAAGATCCGCGAGCGGCGCGAGACGGAAAAGGTACTGCACGGCCTGATCCACCTCGCGGCGGCCGCGCTCGGCTACCCGCGGCCGGACGACCTGGCCAACGACACCTACATCGGCCGCGTGAGCGTCGAGCAGGTCGACGCGATGGTCCGCGAAGCCGCACGCGTGCTTGACGAGCGCGCGCAGCTGGCCGAGGCGAACAACGACCCGCTCGCGGACGCGCCGGAGCTGGAGCAGGCATGGCGCGCGTACGCCCGCCGTCCCGCAGCCGCGGCGACGAAGGACGGCCGGATGGCGGCGGACACCACGCGCGGCATGGTGTCGCGAGCGCTGCGTTTCCTTGCCGATCAAGGCTTTTTGGTGCAGGTGAGCGACGAACAGGGCGGCACTTACCGGACGACGCCGCGGTATCAGATCCAGGTGCGGGAGCTGGCCGCGGACGCCGCGTTCGACGACCTGCTCGCGCTCGACGTCGTCGCGGTCGCCGGGGCCGGGGGAACGCTGCGCGCGACCGCCTCGGACACGCTGCAGTAAGAGGGGACGGGAATGTACGAGCTTTCGCGGGTCCGCCTGCATTCGGTGGGCCCGGCGGGCGCCCGGTACCAGGACGTGGTGCTGGACTTCAGCGGCGTCGGGGCCACGATCACCGCGCCGAAGCAGGACGCGCTGTTCTCCGCGGGCATCCACGCGGGCGGCCCGGTGCGCCGCCCGTCGCCGGCGAGCGTGCTGTTCCTGGAGAACGGCGGCGGCAAGTCGGTGCTGATCAAGCTGATCTTCTCGGTCATGCTGCCCGGGCGGCGCCAGGTCGTGGGCACCACGAGCACGAAGGTGCTGGAGAAGTTCGTGACGGCCAAGGACGTCGCGCACGTGGTGCTGGAGTGGCTGCACGTCGAGACCGGGCAGCGGGTGATCACCGGCAAGGTGTCGGAGTGGCGCGGGCACGTGACGTCCGCGGACTCGGAGAACCTGGTCGACTCCTGGTACTGCTTCCGCCCGACCGCCGACGTCGCGCTCGATTCGCTGCCGCTGACCGAGGACGGCAGGCTGCTGACGATGTCCGGGTTCCACGACCGGATCGCGGGCGCGGCGATGGCCGAACCGGAGCTGGAGCTGTTCTGGACGCGCCGGCACCACGAGTGGACCGGGCGGCTCGACCTGCTCGGCCTGGACACGGAGCTGTTCCGCTACCAGCGCGCGATGAACGCGGGCGAGGGCGAGGCGGCTGACGCGTTCCAGTTCTCCACCGACGAGGCGTTCGTGGAGTTCCTGCTGCGCGCGGTGCTGTCCGAGGACGAGCCGAAGGACCTCGCCGAGGTCGTGTCGACGTACGCGAACAACCTGTCGCAGCGCGGCGATCTGATGGCGGAGAAGGACTTCGTCGAGGGTGCGCTGGAACTGCTGGGCCCGCTGGCCGAGGAAGAGGGCGTGGCCGCGGCGTCGCGGCGGATCGCGGAATCGGCGCGGGAAGACCTCGGCGAGCTGGCCGGGCGGATCCACGCGCGCAACGAGCTGGAGAACGCGCGGCTGTCGGGTCTGGAGGAGCACGTCGAGGAGGTGCGGTCCGCCGAAAAGCTCGCCGAGGGCGACCACCGGCGGCTGACCGCGGGCGTCACCGAGCTGCGTCGGCTGGTCGCGGTGCTGCGGCTGGAAGAAGCGCAGATCGAACGGGAGCGCGTCGACGGCGAGCTGGCCGAGGCGAAGACGCAAGCCGAGGCGTGGCGCGAAACCGCGACCGTGCTGAACCGGTTGAACGCCGCGCGCAAGGCGAAAGACCTGCGTGAGCTGGTCGGAAACCGCGAGGAGAAGGCGAAACCGGCGCTGGCCGCGCGGGATGCGGCGGCGGTCGCGTTGGGGCGCGGGTTGATTTCGCTGGCGCGTGATGCCCAGCGGCAGGCGGACAAAGCCGAGGCGCACGCGGACGCGTTGCGCGCTGAAGCGGAAAAGGCGCAGACCGAGCGGGACGAGGCGGCGAACCTGGCTGCTGGCCGTCGGGCTGAGGCGCGCGGGCTGTCGTCGCGGATCGCTGAGCTGCGCGAGGAGATCTCGGAGTCGGTCCGCAGTGGACTGTTGACGTCCGGTGCGGACGTCGCCGAGTCGGCCAGGGCGGCGCGGGCCGAGGCGGAGGCCACGACGGCGGAATCCGTTCGCCGGGAACAGGAACTCGACCGGGTCGGCGAGGACCTGCAGGCGGCGCAGCGCTCGGTCAACGAGGCCCACCAGCTCGCCGGGTCCACTCAGGACCGTCTCGTGCGCGCGGCCGAAGACCTCGAACGCGCGCACCGGCGTACCGACGCGCTGGCCGCTGAGCCGCGGTTGATGGAGCTGCTCGGCGCGGACGACGTCAAGCTGGAGAGCGATCTTCCGGTGCTGCTGCAGCGTTTACGGGACGCGAGCGCGGCGGTGGAGAAGGAACAGACCGCGCTGCGGATGGAGGAGTCGGCCGACGAACGCGCGCTCGCCGCGCTCGGTTCGGGCGGGCTGCTGCCGCCGCCGGAGGACGTGCAGGCCGCGCTGGATGCGTTGGAGCAGGCCGGAATCACCGCGTGGTCGGGCTGGCGTTATCTGTCCAAACTGGACTCGGTGCGGCGCGACGAGGTGCTGGAGCGGATGCCGCAGCTCGTCGCCGGGGTGCTGCTGAACGACGCGGCGCAGGTGAAGCGGGCGCGTGAGGTGCTGTCCTCCGAGCGGCTGCTGCCGAGCGCGGTCGTGGCGGTCGGCACCACGGACGCGTTCCAGGATGCCGATGTCCCGGCCGCGGCGGGCGTCGAGTTCCTCGTGCCGCCGAACCCGGCGATGTACGACGAGGAAGCCGCCGACACCGAGCGGGAAGCCGTGGCGCAGCGGCATGCGGAACGGCAGCGTCGGCTGGAGCAGCTGTCGGAGTCGCTGGCCAACGACGGCGCGTTGACGTGGAAGCTCACCACCTGGCGCGAGGACTACCCGGCCGGTGCGATCGGGACGCTCGCTGAGCAGGCCGAAACCGCTCGCGTCGCGCGGGAGACCGCGCAGACCGCGCTCGGGCAGGCGGAGGCGGAATTCGCCCGGTTGAGCGAAAAAGCCACCTCCTTGCGGGAACGTGTCCCGGCATTGCGGACGGCTGCCGCGGAAGCCGAGGAGAAGGCGCGTCGGCTCGGCGAGCTGTCCACTCGGGCCGCGCGGGTCGCGGAATGGACCGAAGAAGTCGAGCGGGCAACGGAAATCGCGGAACGCGCGGAGACGTCGGCAGCCGAGGCGTCGGCGCGGGCGGCGCGGTTGCGCGAGCAGGCGGGGGAGGAGCAGCGGACCGCCGACGGACACCGTCGCACCGTCACCACCGCGCGTTCCGAACTGGCTGAGGTGCCGGGCGCGGCGGAGCTGCCGGAGGACGTCGAAGCGCCTTCGGAACCGGTGGATGCCTTGCGGCGCACCTTTGCGTCGGCGTCGGAGTCGTATGCGAAGGTCGAGGTCGGCAGCGACCTCCGCGCCGAGTTGGAGCAGGCGGAATCCGCTGAGGCGGCGGCCTCGTCCGCGCTGGAGGCACTGGACGAAGAGGTCCGAGCGCGTGCGGCGACGTTGCTGGAGACAGCGGACGGTTCGGACGCTTCCGCGCGGGCGGCGGCGTTGGCGCGGGCGCGGCGGGTCGTCGACGCTTTGGAGGAAGAGCGCACCGAGGCGATCGGCCAGGTGTCGACGCGTCGGGCCGAGCTGGACGTCCTGCCGTTGCAGACCGGCGTCGCTTCTCCGGCCGAGCGACCGCGCGACATCGAGCACGGTCTCGAGCTGATCGACGCGGCCTCGCTGGAAGTGTCCGCGGCGGCCCGGAAGTGGGAAGAGCTGCAGGAACGCCGAGCGGCGGCGGACGCGACGCTGGACGCGGCCAAGGCTTCGGCGTCGGGCTTCGGACTGCTGTCGGAATCGTTGGCGCACTTGCGTTCTGAGGATCCGGCCGATGCGTACGACGGCGATGTCGAGTCCGCGCGGACTCGGTACAACCAGCTCAACACCGTGCTGAACGACGCGCAGTCGGCGGCCGACTCCGGCGACCGGCGGGTGCGCGCGGCGGCGGACCAGCTGGCGCAGTACGCGACCGAGAAGCGGTTCGAGAAGCTCAGCACGCCGGTGCGGCAGCAGGTGATTTCCGTCAAGCGGGACCAGCTTCCCGCGCACGCGGCGGAATGGGGCGAGGCGCTGCGGCCCCGGTTGCGGACGCTCACCGACGACCTCGCGCAGATCGACCGGCACCGCGGCGGCATCATCACACGGCTGCAGGGCATGGTCGAGGGCGCGTTGCGCACCCTGCGCTCGGCGCAGCGGGTGTCGCGGCTGCCCGACGGGCTCGGCGACTGGTCCGGCCAGGAATTCCTGCGGATCCGGTTCACCGAGCTGGAAGACCATGTGCTGGCGGAAAAACTGGGCGAGGTCGTCGACGAGGCGGCCGCGGGCAAGACCGCCGACGGCCGCGACGTGAAGCGCGACGGGCTGTCGCTGGTGCTGCGCGGGGTGCACGTCGCCTCGCCCAAGGGGTACCGGGTCGACATGCTCAAGCCGGACTCCGTGCTGCGCACCGAACGTCAGCGGGTGTCCGAAATCCGCGACGTCTTCTCCGGCGGCCAGCAGCTGACCGCGGCGATCATCCTGTACTGCACGCTGGCGGCGTTGCGGGCCAACAACCGAGGCAAGGCGCGGAACCGGCATTCGGGTGTGCTGTTCCTGGACAACCCGATCGGCCGTGCTTCTGCCGGGTACCTGCTGGAACTGCAGCGGGCCGTCGCGGAGGCGCTGGGTGTGCAGCTGATCTACACGACTGGCCTGTTCGACGCGGGCGCGCTGGCGGAATTCCCGCTGATCGTGCGGCTGCGCAACGACGCGGACCTGCGCGCCGGGCGGAAGTACCTGTCGGTGGACGCGACGATCCGGAACTCCCTCGACGACCTCGGGGATCCGGACGGGGTGGCACGGCTTTCGGCGACGCGGATGTTCAGCCGGGCATCTACTTCTCCTTCGGTGGATTCGCCTGCCGAAGAAGAACAACTGGCCTGACGGCTGGCGCGCGGTCTGTCCTGCCGGCACACCGCGCGCCGAGACCCGTCAGCCGACGGGCACGTACGCCAGCCCGTGTCCGCCAGGTGCTCCCGCCGCTTCGGTGTCCAAAGTGGTCACCAGGGTGCGGGTCTCGAGGTCGATGACCTCCACCGCGGTCGATGCCGCTCCGGACACGAAAGCGATCCGGCCCTCCGGATCGGACAGAATGGCCAGTGGAAACTCCGTCCGCAGCTCCATCGAGCCGAGCAACTCGTTGCTGGCAGCCGAAAACGCCAGCAACCGCCCGCCCATCTCGGCGGCGAGCACCTCGCCCGCGGTTGTGCACTGGATCGGCAGCACCGGACGTTCCGTCTGAA
Source organism: Amycolatopsis sp. NPDC004079 (assembly GCF_040610415.1). Taxonomy (NCBI): domain Bacteria; kingdom Bacillati; phylum Actinomycetota; class Actinomycetes; order Pseudonocardiales; family Pseudonocardiaceae; genus Amycolatopsis; species Amycolatopsis sp. NPDC004079. The sequence continues at coordinate 26,518 of NZ_JBEXMH010000008.1, forward strand.
GGATGGTTTCGAGCGACCCGGCAACCGCGTCGAACACCCGGACTCCGGGCGTCGCGCGAACCGGCTCGGTGCCGTTGTCCAGATACGGCGTCGCGACGTACAACCGCTTGCCGTCCCGGGAAACCTCCAGCCCCTCGCTGCCCGGCACGGAGACGCGTTCGACCTCGCCACTGTCCAAGTCCACAAAGGACACGAACGGCGCTTCCTTGTTGGTCACGAACCCGCGCCGCCCGTCCGGGCTGATCGCGACCCAATGCGGCCCGGGCGCGCCGGTCGCGAGGTGCCGCACCGGTCGCCGCGTCGCGGTATCGACCACCACGAGACCGCCTTCGCTCCCCGGCCCGGCCTCGACGGTCGCGTACAGCAGCCCGCGCATCGGGTCGATCGCCAACCCGTGCGGCGCGTGATCCGGCGAGAGATCGACGACCTCCACGATCTCACGCGAATCCGGATCGATCGCCGTCAGCTCGGTCGCCCGCTCGCCGTGGCGGTGATAGGCCCCGGCGCGGTACGCGCTCGCGCACCAGACCAGCCGGTGGACCGGGTCGAAGCAGAGATCGTGCGGCTGGGCAGGCACTTCGACGGTGCCGAGATGCTTCCCGGACCCGACGTCGAAGAACGCGACCGCGGGCCCCTTCGCTCCCGCGACCGCGAGTATCGCTTCTCGCATAAGTTTTCTCCTCTGGTGGCTTGCCAGCTCCACTCTGGGCTGTCGTGGATTGCGCGTCGATGCAAGAATCGGCACGGAATTCTTCCGCTGCACGCAAACCTTCCGGATGGCCATGGACCTCAACCTCTTGCGCGTACTGGACGTCCTTCTGCAGGAAGGCAGCGTCACGCGCGCCGCGGCCAGACTGGGCAGCTCACCCGCCGCGGTAAGCCGCACCCTCGCCAAACTGCGCCGCGCCGCCGGTGACCCGCTGCTGGTGCGCGCGGGCCAAGGCCTGGTCCCGACCCCGCGCGCGCTGGAACTGAAGGACGAAGTCACCGCCCTGGTGCACCGCGCCGACCGCATCCTGGGCCCCGGCCCCGGCTTCACCCCCGCGGACTTGCGTCGCACCTTCACCGTCCAAGCCGCCGACCTGGTGGTCAGCGGCCTAGCTGGCCCCCTTGCCGCGTGCATCCGGGCCGAAGCCCCGCACGTCGAGGTCGTCTTCCTGCCTGAGTCCACTGAGGACAGTGGTGCCCTGCGCGATGGCCGGGTAGACCTCGAGATCGGTGCCGCCGGTCATCACGACCCCGAAACCCGCACAGAACCTCTGGTGCAATCGGCAGTCCTGGGCATTGCACGGCAAGGAAATCCACTCTTCGACGCGCGGGTGGATCCAGCGCGCTTCGCCGCCGCCGAGCACATCGGCATCTCGCGCCGAGGCAAGCAATCCGGCCCGATCGACACCGCGCTGGCTCAGCTGGGCCTGCATCGCCGAGTCGCCGTAGTAGTCCCCGGCCACCCGAGTGCCCTGATCCTGGCGAGCAGCAGCGATCTCGTGACCATCGGCATCGCGGGCTGGCTGGACCCGTTCCTGACCGCTCTGGGCTTGCGAACCTTCGACATCCCGCTGGACCTGCCCCCGATCGAACTGGGCCTGGCCTGGCACCCGCGCACCGCCGCCGACCCCGCCCAACTGTGGTTCCGGGCTCGTGTACGCACCGCCATGCTCGCCGGTATGTCCACTTGACCAGCGCGGAGGCGATTTCTGTCGGACCCTCCTGGTAGGAATCGAGTCGTGAAGATGACCCTCGCCCAGCGCCGGGCCCGCCTCGGCGTACGCCACCACCTGGCGGCCCGGACGACGACCGTCGAGGAAGCAGTCGACGGCGTCGTCGCGCTGCACGCCACCGATCCCGCCTCGGTGTACCTGTCTTCGTGGTCGCGCGTGCAGGGGGCCTCGGTCGCCGATGTCGAGGAAGCCCTGTACTCCCGGCGCACCCTTTTGCGGTTGTTGGGCATGCGGCGCACCGTGTTCGTCACCGATGTCGCCACCGCCGCCCAGGTACAGGCGGCCTGTTCCTACGACATCGCCGCCCGCCAACGCCGCCTGCTGGAAAAGCAGTTGGGCACCCTGGGCCACCCGGACAACGTCCCGAATCCCGCCGAATGGCTGGACGAGGTGATGGCGAGCGTCGAAAAAGCCTTGCGCGCCAGAGGATCGGCAACCGCCCAGCAACTGGCGGACGACGAACCGCGCCTGCGCCAGCAACTGCAGATGGCTAAGGGAAAGCCGTACGAGTCGATCGGCAACGTGACCAGCCGGGTGTTGTTCCAGTTGGCCGCAGAGGGACACATCGTGCGGGGCCGCCCGCGGGGGAGTTGGCAAAGCACGCAGTACTACTGGTCCCCGCTGACCGATTGGCTGGCAGAAGGCGCCGCCGGATCCGGCTCTGGACCTGACGACAACCCGGGCCGCCCCGCCGCCGGTGCCCGTTCGGGCCGCTCCGATGCCCGGCTACCTCGTCCCGCCCCTGGCTCCGCTGACTGGCCAGCCCTCTCCGAAGACGAAGCCCGAGCCGCCCTGGCCCGGCGATGGCTTTACGCCTTCGGTCCCGCCCCGGTCGCCGACCTCCGCTGGTGGACCGGCTGGAATGCGGGCCAAACGAAAAAGGCGCTGACCGCCGTCGGCCCGGCAGAGGTGGACCTGGACGGCGAACCGGCAATCGCCCTGCCCGACGACCTCGCCCCGGTCCCCGCACCCGACCCGTGGATCGCCCTGCTCCCGGCCCTGGACCCAACGGCGATGGGCTGGCAGTCGCGAGACTGGTATGTCGGCCCGCACCGCACCGCCTTGTTCGATCGCAGCGGCAATATCGGCCCCACGGTCTGGAGCGACGGCCGGATCGTCGGAGCCTGGTCCCACCGCCCGTCCGGCGAAGTCGCGGTCCGTCTGCTGGACGACATCGGAGCCGAGAAGACTGCCGCGGTGGACGCCGAAGCAGCCCGGCTGAGCGAATGGCTGGGGGAGGCGCGAGTGGTGCCGAAGTTCCGCACCCCGGCGGAGAAGGAGCTGTCCGGATAGCCGCCTCCGCGGGCAGCCCGGCAGATCGGGGAGGCTTCAGCTGCGTTCGGTCGTGGGTCGCGAGAACGTGGGCGACTGCTCGCCGTTCGCGGTCAGCTGGGCGGCGGTGAGGCTGGTGACCGCGATCGAGCCGAGGTCGCCGGGCCGCTGCCGCTTTGCTGATTGCCGTCGGCCAGGGACTCAAGCTGCGCAGCCCACGTATGGTGCCCGTCCACAAAGGACGCCAACAGTGTCGGAATGCCCGATTTGTCGCCATGTGGCCGCGTCTTGAAGTCTGTGAGGGACTCCTTGAGGGAATCAGATTCCCTCAAGGAGTCCCTCACAGACCACAACCCGGCTTCCGCTCCCGGTTCCGCATCCACCGCGACGTGCGCTCAACCGGACCGAGACAGCTGAGCTGCGGAAACCCGCCGGAAGCGCGTCCGCATCACAGCCCTAAGTTCCTGACATCGACGCCTGGCCCCGCCCAGGTCCTTAGGCCTGGGCAAACCGCGCCTGCAGCGCCGCCTTAAGCCCCTGGCATTGACGACGGGCCCCGCCCAGGTCCTTAGGCCTGGGCAAACCGCCCCCGCAGCGCCGCCTTAAGCCCCTGGCATGCGGCGGGGTGCTGCATGACTCCACGTTCCGCGTGCAAGAGGTCCGCAGCGCTCCGCCGTCCCGCTCGTCTGTGGCTCCGCGATGACCGGTGCCGCGCTGACGCGATCCGCCAGCACTGCCCGCGTCCAACTCCTGTCCAGCTGCGCCCGCTTTGTTCCGTGGCACCGCTGGCCGGTTCGCCCAGCCCGCGTTCGGCAGCGCCCTCGGTGCGCCGCGTTGCGCTCCCGCCGCAAGCGCTCCGCTCGCCCAACTCGCCCGCGCAGCCTGGAACCGGCTCCGCCGAACTCGCGCGAGCCCGCCGGGGCTGCCCGACAGCGTGAACCGGGGCACCAAGACCGATCAAGCCAGTGGTCCGCCCCGGCCCCGGACCGCCGCGGGAGCGGTCGCCCCGTTTCGAGGCCTCACCCGGCTGAGCTGGGTTCTTAATCGATTCTTGACGTCTCCCGGCAGTGGTGGAAGTCTCGTCAGGGCAGTCCGGGGCAATGGTGCCCGCACGCTAGGGTTGCGCCGAAACCGGAAGTCGCGGAAGCGCTCTCCGGGGCGGGCGCCCCGGGAGAACTTCAGCAGTGTCCAACCCCACGGTCGGCGGCCGGCGCGCCGCCGCCGTGATCAACACCAGAGGAGTGGCAGCAGTGACCGTTCGCGTAGGTGTCAACGGCTTCGGCCGGATCGGCCGCAACTTCTTCCGTGCCGTGAAGGCGAGCGGTCACGACATCGAGGTCGTCGCGTTCAACGACCTCGGCGACGTCGCCACCATGGCCCACCTGCTCAAGTACGACTCGATTCTCGGCCGCTTCCCGGGCGAGGTCAGCGTCTCCGACGAGGGCATCGTCGTCGACGGCAAGACCATCAAGGCCCTCGCCGAGCGCGACCCGGCCAACCTGCCCTGGGGCGACCTCGGCGTGGACGTCGTCGTCGAGTCGACCGGCTTCTTCACCAACGCCGACGCCGCCAAGGCGCACATCGCCGGCGGCGCGAAGAAGGTCATCATCTCCGCGCCCGCCAAGGGCGAGGACCTGACCGTCGTCCTCGGCGTCAACGACGAGAAGTACGACGGCTCGCAGACGATCATCTCGAACGCGTCCTGCACCACGAACTGCCTCGGCCCGCTGGCCAAGGTCCTCAACGACGCCTTCGGCATCGAGCAGGGCCTGATGACCACGATCCACGCCTACACGCAGGACCAGAACCTGCAGGACGGCCCGCACAAGGACCTGCGCCGCGCCCGCGCCGCCGCCCTGAACGTCGTCCCGGCCTCCACCGGCGCGGCCAAGGCGATCGGCCTCGTGCTGCCGGAGCTGCTCGGCAAGCTGGACGGCTACGCGCTGCGCGTCCCGGTCCCGACCGGCTCGGCCACCGACCTCACCGTGACCCTCAAGAAGTCCGCCACGGTCGAGGAGATCAACGCCGCCTATAAGGCCGCCGCCGAGGGCCCGCTGGCCGGCATCCTGAAGTACTCGGTCGACCCGATCGTGTCCTCGGACATCGTCACCGACCCGGCGTCCTGCATCTACGACTCGCCGCTCACCAAGGTGATCGGGAACCAGGTCAAGGTCGTCGGCTGGTACGACAACGAGTGGGGCTACTCCAACCGCCTCGCCGACCTGATCAAGCTCGTCGGCTCGAAGCTCTGAACCTGATGAGCGTCAAGAACCTGGAAGACCTGCTGGGCGAGGGCGTTCAGGGCCGCTACGTGCTGGTGCGCAGCGACCTGAACGTCCCGCTCGACGGGTCGGCCATCACCGACGACGGCCGGGTCCGGGCCGCGCTGCCGACGATCGAGAAGCTCGCCGAGGCGGGCGCGAAGGTCGTCGTCACCGCGCACCTCGGCCGCCCCAAGGGCGAGCCGGACCCGAAGTTCACGCTCGCGCCGGTCGCGAAGCGGCTGGGCGAGCTGCTCGGCTCCGAGGTCCCGCTGGCCGGTGACCTCGTCGGCGAGTCGGCGAAGGCGCTCGTGGCCGGACTGAACGACGGCGGTGTCGTCTTGCTGGAGAACGTGCGTTTCGACGCGCGCGAGACCAGCAAGGACGCGGTCGACCGCTCCGAGCTCGCGGCCGAGCTGGCCGCATTGGCGCCGGGCGGCGCGTTCGTCTCCGACGGCTTCGGCGTCGTGCACCGCAAGCAGGCCTCGGTCTACGAGATCGCCGCGGTGCTCCCGGCGTACGCGGGCGGCCTCGTGCTGGCCGAGCTGGACGTGCTGAAGAAGCTCACCGACGACGTCAAGCGGCCGTACGTGGTCGCGCTCGGCGGCTCGAAGGTGTCCGACAAGCTCGGCGTCATCGCGAACCTGCTCACCAAGGTCGACCGGCTGCTCATCGGCGGCGGCATGGCGTACACGTTCCTCAAGGCCAAGGGCTACGAGGTCGGCACGTCGCTGCTGCAGGAGGACCAGCTCGACCAGGTCAAGGGCTTCCTCGCCGAGGCCGAGAAGCGCGGCGTCGAACTGGTGCTGCCGGTCGACGTGCTCGCGGCCGAGGGCTTCGCCGCCGACGCGGCGTACGAGGCCGTCGACGTCACTGCCATCCCGGCCGACCGCATGGGCCTCGACATCGGCCCGCGCTCGGCGAAGCTGTTCGCGGAGAAGCTCGCCGACGCGGCGACGGTCTTCTGGAACGGGCCGATGGGCGTCTTCGAATTCGAGGCGTTCGCCGGCGGCACCCGCGCGGTGGCCGAGGCCCTCGTCAAGAGCGACGCGTTCACCGTCGTCGGCGGCGGCGATTCGGCGGCCGCGGTGCGGCAGCTGGGCCTGCCCGAGGACGGCTTCTCGCACATCTCCACCGGCGGCGGCGCCTCGCTGGAGTACCTGGAAGGCAAGGAGCTGCCCGGCGTGGCGGCGCTGGAGGGGAAGAACTAAGTGGCACGCAAGCCCCTGGTGGCAGGCAACTGGAAGATGAACCTCAACCACCTCGAGGCCATCGCCCTGGTGCAGAAGATCGCCTTCGCGCTGCCGGAGAAGTACTACGCGAAGGTGGACGTGACGGTGCTGCCGCCGTTCACCGACCTCCGCAGCGTGCAGACCCTGATCGACGCGGACAAGCTTTCGCTCACCTACGGCGCGCAGGACCTGTCGCCGCAGGACTCGGGAGCCTTCACCGGCGACGTCTCCGGCCTGATGCTGGCGAAGCTGGGCTGCAGCTTCGTCACCGTCGGGCACTCGGAGCGGCGCGCGATCCACGGCGAGACCGACGAACTGGTCAACAAGAAGGTCAAGGCCGCGCTCAAGCACGGCATCACGCCGATCCTGTGCGTGGGCGAGGAGCTCGAGGTCCGCGAGGCGGGCGAGCACCTCGAGCACACCCGCAACCAGCTCGTCGAGGCCCTCAAGGGGCTCAAGGCCGAGCAGGTGCAGGCGGTCGTCGTCGCGTACGAGCCGGTGTGGGCCATCGGCACCGGCAAGGTCGCGACCGCGGCCGACGCCGAAGAGGTCTGCAAGTCCCTGCGCGGGACGCTGTCGGAGAAGTACGGCGACGAGGTCGCCACGGCGGTCCGGGTGCTGTACGGCGGCTCGGTGAAATCCGGCAACGTCGCCGAGCTGGTGGGCTCGGACAACATCGACGGTGCGCTGGTCGGCGGCGCGAGCCTCGACGGCGAGGAGTTCACCAAGCTCTGCGCGCTCGCCGCGGGTGGCCCGCTGCCCTGATAGTGGGCACTACCGGGTAGCCTGTGTGTTCGGTCCGTCACTAGAACAGTGGACGAGTCCAGGGGTACGGTGAAGATCTGCATACTGCGGATCCGGCCGTACCCCTGCATGCTCCGACAAGCACAGAGGATGACATGAAGCTGTTCCTGCAAATCCTGTTGATCGTCTCCAGCGTGCTGCTGGTCGTCGCCGTGCTGCTGCACCGCGGCCGGGGCGGCGGCCTGTCGTCGCTGTTCGGCGGCGGGATGCAGTCCAGCCTGGCCGGGTCCAGCGTGGCCGAGAAGAACCTCGACCGGATCACGCTGCTGCTGGCCGCGGTCTGGGTGATCAGCATCGTGGGCATCGGCCTGCTGCTCAAGGTCTGACCGGATCCCCTGCAGGGGATGTGCGATCGGCGTGCCTATTGGGGGGCGCGCCGCCGATTCCAACGGGTGAGGATTCATGGTTGGCGGTAACGCGATTCGCGGCACCCGCGTGGGTGCCGGTCCTTCGGGCGAATCGGAGCGGGGTGAATCGGCGCCACGGCGCCGGGTGTCCTATTGGTGTGCGAACGGGCACGAAGCCCGCCCGTCGTTCGCGATGGACGCGGAGGTCCCCGAAGAATGGGATTGCCCGCGCTGCGGGCTTCCCGGCGGGCAGAACGAGCAGAGTCCGCCCGCCGCGCCTCGTACCGAGCCGTACAAGACGCATCTGGCTTACGTGAAGGAACGCCGCAGCGACGCCGACGGAGAGGCCATCCTCGCCGAAGCGCTCGAGCGCCTCCGCCAACGCCGCGAATTGATCTGAGGCACGGTTTTTCTCCGGGACCACCGGCTTCCCGTCCGCGAGGGCGAGGGCCGGTGGTTTTTTAGTTCCCGGGGATGGTCTGGACCTGACGGAGACAGGTTCAGACCACTTGAACGACACCTCGTTCCCTCTGTCCGAACGGAGACGATCTCCGCCGCGCCGACTCTCACCCGGAGCTGCCCTCGGGTCCAGGCCGCCCGAACCGCGCCTCGTCGCCCAGGCGGAAGCAGTCTCCGCCACGTCTCCTGTTCCGCAGAGGTCTGAACCTGTTCCGGCCGGGTTTCAGGCCGGGGGAGGGGATCCGGGCCGGTGTGGTGGGTTTCGGGGCCGGGGCCTGGGGAGGAGGTCCGGGCGGGTGTGGTGGGTTTTCGGACCGCGGACCTGAGCCAGGGAGGGGATCCGGGCCGGTGTGGTGGGTTTTGGTGCCGGGGCCGGGGGCGGAGATCCGGGCCAGTGCAGTGGGTTTCCGGATTGCGGACCGGGTTTCGCGGCTCGGTGTCAGTGGCCCCCGCGGGGGCGGTCCTTGACCGGTCCAGACCAATGTCGGCACCGGTCCGGCGGCCGGAAACGGCGCGGCGCGGGATCCGGCGTTCGCGAGCAGGGGAGGGAGGCCCGGCCGAGGCGCTGACTCAGCCACGCACCCTTCCGCAGCCGGAACTCACTTCTCGCGTGCCTCGTCAGCGGTCCAGCGGATACCGCGCCCGCACCCGGAATCCGCCGTCCTCCGTCCCGGACGTTTCGAAGCTTCCGCCCAGCAGCCGGGCGCGTTCGGCGAGTCCGGTCAGGCCGTGGCCGCCCGACGGGAACGCTTCTCCGGCGCGACAAGCACGGGCGTTCTCCACCTCGATGTCCAGCGCGCCGCTCGCCGCGTGGATGCGAATCGTGGCCGTCGCGCCGGGGGCGTGCTTGTGGACGTTCGTCAGGCATTCCTGCACCGTCCGGTACGCCGCCGCCGAGACCTGGCTCGGCAGGGTGTCCGGCAACTGCTCGACGGTCAGGTGCACCGGCACGTCGCACTCGCGGATCAGGTGGTCCAGTTCTCCGATCCCGGGCCGAGGGCCGTCGTCGCCGGAACCGGAACGCAGCACGCTCACCAGCGAGCGCAGTTCCTCCAGCGTCCGCGTCGAGAGCTGGCGGATGACCTGCGCCGTTTCCAGCGCCGGACCGTCCTTGGCCTGCGCCTGCAGCGCGCCGGCCTGCATGGCGATCAGCGTGATCTGGTGGGACACCACGTCGTGCATCTCGCGGGCCAGCCGCGCGCGTTCCTCGGCGCGCACCGCGTCGGCGTGGAAGCGGCGTTCGCGGTCGCGGCTTTTCGCCAGCTCGCGCAGTTTCGTCGAGATCTCCGCGCGCGCCCCGATCAGCAGGCCGATCGCGATCGGCATTCCGGCCACCAGGACGCCGTAGATCCCGTCGAGGACGTGTTCGCGCCAGCTCAGTTCCGCGAACTCCTGCAGCGGCCACCGCACGAACCGGCAGGTGAACACCAAACCCGCGCCGACCCACGTCTGCCAGTGCAGTTGCCGCCGCGTCGCGAGCATGCCGAGGTTGAGCATCGACGCCAGCTGCGCCCATCCGGCGAAGAATCCCGGCACCGCGGCGAGCACCGCGAGGAACGGGAAGCGCCGCCGCACCACGACCGCGAGACACGCGGCGGCCGACAGGTACAGCGAATAGGGCTGTGCTTTCGGCGGCACGACCAGCCAGACGTCGAGCACCGCCAGCAGCACGACCACCGCTTCGACGGCGATCGTCGCGACGAGGGGTTTCCGGAACACGGCGAACACGCCGGTCAGGCTGGCGCGCCTGGCCCGTCGAGCTGCTCCCGCTGCGGAGCTGCTCATCGAGATGCCAGGAATCGAGAGTCCCTCAGTGCTCATCGCGGCGACCCCATTCGTCTTGTGGACTTAGTGATGAGATGCTCCGGCCACCCGATCGGGACGCGCGGCGGTGAACAAATGTGCGGATGCTAACGGGAACGTGTGTGTTGCCAGTAAGTTTCACCCAGAGTGGTTCTTGTGGTGTTGTAATCTCCACAACTGCTCCAACAGGATGAACGAAGAGCGGGCGACATCACCATGTGTCGATCACATCACCTTATGTTCACCATACGGCGGTTCCCACATACTGGTGAGCCGCTTTTTGGCGGAGTGTCAGTTACTCCATTTGCCGCCCAGGTCGGGACCAGGTCTTAGCCACGCGAACAGGCGACAGATCACCCGTGCGGGTGGGTGGGAAGTGTCGGAGCGCAGTCGAAGGCCGCCGCGTCGTGGCGAGCACGACGCGACGGCCTCGAGTGATCAGCCTGCCGAGGCTTACGCGGGCGTCTCCGCGGTCGCGACGAGCACTGCGCGGCCGAGCACGTGGCCGAACATGGTGAACCCGAGGACGGCGGGCGTCGCGTCGGCCGGGACGCCGATCGACTCGACAGCCAAGGCGTGCACGACGACGAAATAGCGATGTTCGCCGTGGCCGGCGGGCGGGGCCGCGCCGATGAAACGTGCGGCTCCGGCGTCGTTGCGCAGCTGGAAAGCGCCCTCGGGCAGCCCGGAGCCGGTGTCGTCGCCCGCGCCTTCCGGCAGGTCGGTGACGGTGGCCGGGAGATCGGCGACGGCCCAGTGCCAGAAGCCGGAGCCGGTCGGCGCGTCGGCGTCGTAGACCGTGACGGCGTAGCTCTTCGTGCCTTCCGGCGCGCCGGTCCAGGACAGCTGCGGCGACGTGTCTTCGCCGCCGGGCACGCCGAAGATCCCGGAGAACTGCTCGGCGGACCAGGCCGCGCCGTCGGCGACGGTCGTGCTCGTGACGGTGAAGCTCGGCACCTCGGGAAGGCGCGCGAACGGGGAGTTGGCGGACATGGGTTCCTCTCGCTGGAAGCGGTACCTCATCGACGATAACACTAATAATCGATGATTTGTCAGATCGTCTATCCTGAGGGCATGAAGCAGATGCTGTCCGAGCAGATCTACGACCAGGTCCGCGCCGCGATCATGCGCGGCGAGGTCGAGCCGGGGCAGGCGCTGAAACCGCAGGAGTTGGCGGCGCGGTACGAGGTCAGCCTCGCCGTGGTGCGGGAGGCGCTGGTGCGGTTGGTCGGCGAGGGACTGGCGGAACGGCTGACGAACCGCGGGTTCGCGGTGCCGGCGCTCGCCGATCGGCGGTGGCAGGAGATCGTCGAGGCGCGTCAGACGGTCGAGCCCGCGATGCTGCGGTTGTCCGTCGCGCGCGGAGACTTGGAGTGGGAGACGCGGGTGCGTGCGGCGGGACACCGGCTCGCCCGGACGCCGATGTATGTGCCGGACGAAGGCAGCTACTACTCCGCTGCTTGGGCGGAGGCGCACCGCTTGTTCCACCGCACGCTGCTCGACGGCTGCGGAAACGCGGTGCTGTTGGAGAATTTCGACCGGATGTGGATGGCGAGCGAACTGGCTCGGCGGTGGACGGTGCACCCGGCATACCGGCTTCCGGTGGAAGAGGTGCTCGCTCAGCACGAGGAGTTGGAGCGGGCGGCGCTGAGCCGGGATCCGGAGGTGGCGGCGGGGCTGCTGACTGCTCATCTGGGGGCGACGGCGACGCTGTTGACGGGTGCGGAGTCAGCGGGGGAGTAGCGGCGGGAATTCCTTGCCGTGAAACGGAGAGGGGGCCCGGTGGCAATGCGCGGGGAATTGGCGGCGAACCACCTGGCGGGGGAGCAGGGCTCGTGAGCGCGGCGCCGGGATAAGCCCGCTTCCCTTGTCCCACAAAGAAAAAAGCTCCCCGCGCCAACGCGCGAGGAGCCCTTCCCTGCAAACTGTCTCACTCAGCCGGTGGCTGATACACCTTCGTCAGCTTCCCAGCCGATTCGCGGTCCAAGAGCCACAGCGTCCGCCGGTACCCGCGAGCGCCCGAGACCGGGATCTGCGTTTCCGGCGCACCGGCCAGCGCCTGCGCGACCGCGTCCGCCTTGGCCGTTCCCGCCGTCATCAGCCACACCTCGCGGGCGCGGCGGATGGCGGGCAGCGTGAGCGAAACGCGCGTCGGCGGGGGCTTCGGGCAGTCGCGGACCGGGACCACCGAGCGCTGGGTTTCGCGCACCTCGGCGGTTTCCGGGAACAGCGACGCGGTGTGGCCCTCGCCGCCGAGGCCCAGCAGCATGATGTCGAACTCCGGCACGTCGGCATCAGGGCCCGCCGCGTCGGAGAGGACCTTCGCGTAGGCCTCGGCGGCCGCGTCGACGTCGTCGCCGAATTCGCCGTCCGAAGGGGCCATCGCGTGCACTCGCTCCGGAGCCAGCGGCACGTGGTCGAGCAGGGCTTCGCGCGCGCCCTTCTCGTTGCGCTCGTCCGAATCCGCCGGGACGAACCGTTCGTCGCCCCAGTAGATGTCCAGCCGCGACCAGTCGATCGCGTCCCGCGCGCTCGACTCCCGCAGTTCCCGCAGCACGGCGATGCCGGTGCCGCCGCCGGTGAGCACCACCGACGCGGCACCCCGGGCTGCCTGCACGTCGACGATCCGGGTCACCAGGCGGGCCGCGGCGGCCGCGGCGAGCAGGTCCGGGTTTTCGTAGACGACGACCTCGGTCCGGCTCATGAGGTGCTCTTTTCCGCGGTCTTGCGGGCCGTCTTCGGCTTCGCGGCGGCAGCGGGCTTAGCCGAAGCGGAAGCCTTGGCAGCAGCGGGTTTCGACCCGTTGGACGCGGCGATCTTGTGCAGCCCGTGCAGCGCCGCCTCGTAGATCTCGTCCGGGTCGAGCCGCCGCAGTTCCTCCACGAGGCACTCGGGATTGCTGCGCCGCTGCAACGCGATCCGCCGCGTCGGCTGGCCCGGCTGGGTCAGCGTGCCGACCCGTCCGTCCGGCCGCGTCAGCTCCACCGCGCCCGATTTCCGTTCCAGCTTCACCGAGATGATGCCCTGCGCGCTCGAGCTCTTGACCCGGTGCACCGGTGCCTTGAGATACTCGGCGAGCCAGCCCGCGAGCAACTCGGTGGACGGCGAATCCGCTTCGCCGGTCACCGTCGCGCTCGTGATCTTCTCGTACGGCGGGAGGTCCAGCGCCGACACCAGCTGAGCCCGCCAGCGGGTCAGCCGGGTCCACGCCAGGTCGGTGTCACCCTCCACATAGGACTTCGCACGCGTGGTGAGAGACCTTATGGGGCTCTTCTCCGCGGCCGAGTCGGTGATCCGCCGCTGTGCCAGCTGGCCGAGCGGGTCCTCCGCGGGAGCCTTCGGACCGGCCCCGGGCCACCAGGTGACGATCGGCGCGTCCGGCAGCAGCAGCGGCACGACGGCGCTCTGCCCCTGCGCGGCCAGCGGACCGTACAGCCGCAGCACGATGACCTCGCTCGCGCCGGCGTCGCCGCCGACGCGGATCTGACCGTCTATGCGCGGCGCGGCCGTGCGCGCGCCCTTCGCCACGACGATGACCCGCGACGGGTGTTCCCGGCTGGCGTCGTTCGCGGCCTCGATGGCGTCCTCGAGCTTGGCGTCGTCGTCCGCGACGATCACCAGCGTCAGCACCCGGCCGAGCGCGACCTGGCCGCCCTGCTCGCGGATCTCCACCAGTTTCTTGTTCAGCGCCGACGTCGTGGTCGACGGCAGGTCGATGATCACGGACGCCTCCAGTGCCTGCCGGTACGCTCCAGCATTTCGTCAGCCGATTTGGGTCCCCAGCTGCCCGGCGGGTACTGCTCCGGCGCGGTGCCGAGCTTCGCCCAGTGCGACAGCACCGGGTCGAGGATTTCCCACGACAGCTCGACTTCCTCGTTCACCGGGAACAGCGACGGCTCGCCCAGCAGCACGTCCAGGATCAGCCGCTCGTAGGCCTCCGGCGACGATTCGGTGAACGCGTGGCCGTAGCCGAAGTCCATCGTGACGTCGCGGACCTCCATCGTGGTCCCCGGCACCTTCGACCCGAACCGCAGCGTGATGCCCTCGTCCGGCTGCACGCGGATGACCAGCGCGTTCTGTCCCAGCTCCTCAGTGGAGGTGGAGTCGAACGGCAGGTGCGGCGCGCGCTTGAACACAACCGCGATCTCGGTGACGCGACGGCCGAGCCGCTTGCCGGTGCGCAGGTAGAACGGCACGCCCGCCCAGCGGCGGTTCTGCACCTCCAGCGTCACCGCGGCGTAGGTCTCGGTCGTCGAGTCCTTCGCGAACCCGGCTTCCTGCAACAGCCCCGGCACCTTCGTGCCGCCCTGCCAGCCGCCCGCGTACTGCCCGCGCGCCGAGGTCTGGTCGAGCGGCCGCATCGGCTTGGTCGCCGCCAGCACCTTGGCCTTCTCCGAGCGCAGCGCCTTCGGCTCGAACGACAGCGGCTCGTCCATCGCGGTGAAAGCGAGCAATTGCAGCAGGTGGTTCTGGATGACGTCGCGCGCGGCGCCGATCCCGTCGTAGTACCCCGCGCGGCCGCCGAGGCCGATGTCCTCGGCCATGGTGATCTGCACGTGGTCGATGAAGTTGGCGTTCCAGATCGGCTCGAACAGCTGGTTCGCGAAGCGCAGCGCCAGGATGTTCTGCACCGTCTCCTTGCCGAGGTAGTGGTCGATGCGGAACACCGACTCCTCGGGGAAGACGTCGTTCACGATCGCGTTGAGCTCCTTGGCGCTCTTGAGATCGTGGCCGAACGGCTTCTCGATGACCACGCGCCGCCAGGTGTTCTCGTCGGCCTGCGCGAGGCCCGAACGCGCCAGCTGCTTGGTCACCACCGGGAACGCGCCCGGCGGGATCGACAGATAGAACGCGGTGTTGCCGCCGGTGCCGCGTTCCTCGTCCAGTTCGCGCACGGTCTGCGCGAGCCGGTCGAAGGCGTCGTCGTCGTCGAAAGTGCCCTGGACGAACCGGATTCCCTCGGCGAGCCGGTTCCACACCGACTCCTTGAACGGCGTCCGCGCGTGCTCCCGCACCGAATCGTGCACCAGCTCGCCGAAGTCCTGGTGTTCCCAGTCCCGGCGGGCGAAGCCGACCAGCGAGAACCCGGCGGGCAGCAGCCCGCGGTGCGCGAGGTCGTAGATCGCGGGCATGAGCTTCTTGCGCGCCAGGTCGCCGGTGACGCCGAAGATCACCAGGCTCGACGGACCGGCGATCCGCGGCAGCCGCTTGTCGCGGGGATCCCGCAGCGGGTTGCGCCACGTGGTCACTGAGCGGCCTCCTGCACTGCCCGGACGAGCTCGGCGAGCCCGGCGGCGCGGTCGGTCAGGTGCAGCCGCAGCACCGGACGGCCGTGCTCGGCGAGCACCTGGCCGTCGCCGAGGGCCTGCGCGTGCTGGAGCTGCCCGAGCGTGTACGGGCGGTCCGGCACCGAGAGGTCTTCGTCGACGGCACCGGTGATCTGCAGGAAGCTGCCGTTCTGGTGGCCGCCCTTGTGGTACTGCCCGGTGGAGTGCAGGAACCGCGGGCCCCAGCCGAACGTCGTCTGCACGCCGGTCCGCTTGGCGATTTCGCCGCGCAGCAACGAAGTCGACGCGTCGTCCAGCCGGTCCAAGTAGGCCTGAACGGCGATGTAACCGCCGTCGGCCACCGAACCGAAGAACGCGCGGAGCACGTCAGCGAGCTTGCCTTCAGTGGAAACTCCATCGCTGCCAAAGACTTCGACGGCACCGTCCACAGTGGCCGGTTCCTCGCCGCCCTTCAGCTTCTCCGGGTCGTCCAGCAATGCGCGAGCCGCCTTCTTGGCTGCCTCGACATCAGGCTGGTCGAACGGGTTGATCTTCAGCAGCCGTCCGACGAGCGCGGTCGCGAACTCCCACAACAGGAACTGCGCGCCGAGCGGGCCGGTCACCGAAATCTGCGCCGCACCTTCCGCGGCGCCGATCGCGACCGCGGTCGCGTCCTTGCCGTGGTCGGCGAACCCGGGCGCGTCCGGCCCGTCGACCGCCACCGGCAGCAGGCCGGTGCCGAGCTTGCCAGTGGACTCGGCGATCAGCTGCTCCGCCCAGTCCGGGAAGCCCTTGATCCCGGAACCGGTGTCGGCCAGCACGACCTTTTCCGCGCCTGCTTCGTGCGCCGCGCCCCAAGCCGCCGCCAACTGCACGGCCGGGTTCTCGGCGGTGTCCTCGGCGAGCGTTTCCGCCACCGAGGCGGCCTGGTCGAGCAGCCGCGCGACGTCCGCGCCCGCGAGACCGGCCGGCACGAGGCCGAACGCGGTCAGCGCGGAGTAGCGGCCGCCGACGTGCGGGTCGGCCAGGAAGGTCTTGCGGTAGCCCTCTTTCTCCGCCAGTTCGGAGAACGGGGAGCCGGGATCGGTGACGACGACGACGCGCCGCGCCGCGTCGATCCCGGCATCCGCGAACGCCTTGGCGAAGATCCGGCGGTGGCTGTCCGTCTCGACGGTGCCGCCGGATTTCGACGACACCACGATGACGGTGCGCTCGAGGTCGCCCGCGAGCGCGTCGGCCACCTGGCCGGGGTCGGTCGTGTCGAGCACCGTGAGCGGGACGCCGGCGGTGGCGGTGATGACCTCCGGCGCGAGCGACGAGCCGCCCATGCCGGCGAGCACCACGCGGTCCACGCCCTCGCTGCGCAGTTCCGCGCGCAGCGCTTCGATTTCCCCGATCAACGGACGCGACGACTTGTGCAACGTCGTCCAGGACAATCGGATCGACGCTTCGGACTCGGCGTCCGGACCCCACAAAGTGGAGTCCTTGGCGGCGAGCTTGGCAGCGGCGCCGTCTTCGGCCAGCCGCTGCGCCAGCGGCGCTGCCTTTTCTGCCAGTTCGGCGTCGACGATCACGACGCCGGTTTCGTCCCCGCTCATGGTCTCTGGTTCAGCCCCTCGCTTTGTTCAGCTGCCCGGTTACCGTGTCCAGCAGTTCCTGCCAGGACTTCTCGAACTTCTCGACGCCTTCGGTCTCCAGCGTCAAGAACACGTCCGGCACGTCGATGCCTGCTGCCGACAGCTTGTCGAAGATCGCCTGCGCCTGCTCGCCCTTTCCGGAAACCGTGTCGCCGGTGATCTCGGCGTGGTCGGCGACCGAGTCCATGGTCTTCTCGGGCATCGTGTTCACGACGTCCTTGACCACGAGCTGGTCGACGTACCGGGTGTCGGAGTAGGCAGGGTCCTTCACGCCGGTGGAGGCCCACAGCGGACGCTGCGCGTTCGCGCCGGCTTCGGCGAGTGCCTTCCACTGGTCCGTGGCGAACAGCTTCTCGAAGGCCGAGTACGCGAGCCGCGCGTTGGCGATGGCTGCCTCGCCCAGCAGGGCCTTGGCCTCGTCGGTGCCGATCGCGTTCAGCCGCTTGTCGACCTCACTGTCCACACGGGACACGAAGAACGACGCCACCGAGTGGATGCCCTTGAGGTCGTGGCCGTTGGCCTTCGCCTGCTCCAGGCCGGCGAAGAAGGCCTTGATGACGGCCTCGTAGCGCTCGACGGAGAAGATCAGCGTGACGTTGACGCTGATGCCCTCGGCGAGCACGGCGGTGATCGCGGGCAGGCCCTCTTCGGTCGCCGGGATCTTGATCATCACGTTCGGCCGGTCGACGGTCTTCCACAGGTCCTTGGCCTCGGCCACCGTCTTCTCGGTGTCCTTCGCCAGGCGCGGGTCCACCTCGATGGACACGCGGCCGTCGACGCCGTTCGTGGCGTTGTACACGTCGCGGAACAGGTCCGCGGCGTTGCGCACGTCGGTGGTGGTCAGCTCCCGGACAGTGCCGTCGAGGTCCGCGCCGCGGGCGGCGAGGTCGTTGACCTGCGCGTCGTAAGCGGCACCCTTCGACAGGGCGTTCGCGAAGATCGTCGGGTTGGTGGTCACGCCGACGACGTGCTTGTCGCGGACGAGCCCGGCGAGGTTGCCCGATTCCAGGCGTTCCCGCGAAAGGTCGTCCAGCCAGATCGAGACGCCTGCTTCGGAGAGCTGCGCGAGTCGGTCAGTCATGAGTGCACTCCCTTCAATTCAGTTCTTGGTGTTGGCGATCGAGCGGCGGGCGGCGTCGACCACGGCTTCGGCGGTGAAGCCGAACTCGCGGAACAGCGTCGCGGCGTCGGCCGAGGCGCCGTAGTGCTCGATCGAAACGTTCTCGCCGGCGTCGCCGGTGAAGCGCTGCCACGGCATCGCGATCCCGGCCTCGACCGAAACGCGGGCCTTGACCGACGGCGGCAGGACCGCGTCCTTGTAGTCCTGGTCTTGCGCGTCGAACCACTCGACACACGGCATGGAGACCACGCTGGTGGGGATGCCGTCGGCCTCGAGGGTCTTGCGTGCCTCGACGGCCAGCTGGACCTCGGAGCCGGTCGCCATCAGCACGACCTCCGGGGTGCCGTTGGACGCCTCGGCCAGCACGTAGCCGCCCTTCTTGACGCCCTCGGCGTTCGTGCCCTCCAGCACCGGCACGTTCTGCCGGGTCAGCGCGAAGCCGGACGGGTGGTGCACGTCCTCAAGAACGGCCTTCCACGCGTACGCGGTCTCGTTGGCGTCCGCCGGGCGGACGACGTTGAGGCCCGGGATGGCGCGCAGCGCGGCGACCTGCTCGATCGGCTGGTGCGTCGGGCCGTCCTCGCCGAGACCGATCGAGTCGTGCGTCCACACGTAGATGACCGGGGCCTTCATCAGCGCGGCGAGCCGGACCGGCGGGCGCATGTAGTCGGAGAAGGTGAGGAACGTCGCGCCGTACGGGCGGGTGCCGCCGTGCAGCGCGATGCCGTTGAGGATCGAGCCCATCGCGTGCTCGCGGATGCCGAAGTGCAGCGTGCGGCCGTACGGGTTGGTCTTCCACATGTCGGTGCCGGCCTCGGCCGGGCCGAACGAGTCGGCGCCCTTCATGGTGGTGTTGTTGCTCTCCGCGAGGTCCGCGGAACCGCCCCACAGCTCGGGCAGCGGCTCGGCCAGCGCGTTGAGCACCTCGCCGGAGGCCTTGCGGGTGGCGATGCCCTTGGCGTCCGGCTCCCACGACGGCAGGTTGTCCGCGAAGCCCTCGGGCAGCGTGCGGGTGGACAGCCGGTCGGCCAGCTTCTTGCGCTCCGGGTTCGCCGCGGCCCACGCCTCGAAGCGCTCCTGCCACTCGGCGCGCTCCTTCTCGCCGCGCTCGATCAGCTGGCGGGTGTGCGCGAGAACCGCGTCGTCGACGTCGAAGTTCTTCTCCGGGTCGAAGCCCAGCGCCTTCTTGACGCCCGCGACCTCTTCCGCGCCCAGCGCCGCGCCGTGCGCCTTGCCGGTGTTCATCTTCGTCGGGGCCGGGTAGCCGATGATCGTGCGCAGCTGGATGAACGACGGCCGCCCGGTCTCGGCCTGCGCCGCCTTGATGGCCGCCTCGATCGCGACGACGTCCTCGCCGCCCTCGACGGTCTGCACGTGCCAGCCGTAGGCCTCGTACCGCTTCGCGACGTCCTCGGACAGCGCGATGTTGGTGTCGTCCTCGATGGAGATCTTGTTGTCGTCGTAGAAGACGATCAGGTTGCCCAGCTGCTGGCGGCCCGCGATGGACGAGGCCTCGGAGGTGACGC
Source organism: Amycolatopsis sp. NPDC004079 (assembly GCF_040610415.1). Lineage (NCBI taxonomy): Bacteria > Bacillati > Actinomycetota > Actinomycetes > Pseudonocardiales > Pseudonocardiaceae > Amycolatopsis > Amycolatopsis sp. NPDC004079. The sequence continues at coordinate 45,967 of NZ_JBEXMH010000008.1, forward strand.
CCTCTTCGATGTCGCCGTCGGAGGCGATCACGTAGATGTGGTGGTCGAAGATGCTCTCGCCGGCCGGGGCGTCCGGGTCCAGCAGACCGCGCTCGCGCCGGGCCGCCATCGCCATGCCGACGCCGTTCGCGAGACCCTGGCCCAGCGGGCCGGTGGTGGTCTCGACGCCCTTGGTGTGCCGGTACTCCGGGTGGCCCGGGGTCTTGGAGCCCCAGCGGCGCAGCTGCTCGAGGTCTTCCAGCTCCAGGCCGAAGCCGGCCAGGTACAGCTGGATGTAGAGGGTCAGGCTGGAGTGGCCGGCGGAGAGGACGAACCGGTCGCGGGCGGGCCACTCCGGGTCGGCCGGGTCGTGCCGCATCGTGCGCTGGAACAGCGTGTACGCCAGCGGCGCCAGGCTCATCGCAGTGCCCGGGTGTCCGCTGCCGCAGTTTTCGACGGCGTCCGCGGCCAGTACGCGGGCGGTGTCTACGGCGCGGGTGTCGGTCTCGGTCCAGTCGGCCGGCACATTGCGCCGGAGCAAGGGGTTGGTCTCGCTGCTAGAGGTTTCGGACACTGAACTCGAACTCCTGCGTCGGTGAAGTGGTGGCTGTATTCCGTGCGTGCCGCTCAAGTGCTGCGGTGTGCGCCCTCAGTTATCTCAATCGATCCCGAAGGGACGATATTCCTGCTGGCGGCGCTGTGCAGGCGGAGCGAGCGGCCCGACGCTGTCACCCTAGTGCGTACGCGTGCGCGCGAGCGCGGGCGACAGCCCCGCGGGTGAGGTGATCCTGCCCGCCTGTCCTTCCCCGGCTACCCGTCGCGGGCCTTCGCGACTCGCGGGGCGACGTGACGGACGAGACATCGCCGGGCGTGTCCCGGACCCGCGGGCGTCGAGCCCATCCGCCACGTCTAACATCGATCGCGGGCCAGGCACGGAAGTTCTCACACAGCACCACCTGTTTCTTCCGGGCCGCCCGGCCCAGGACTGACTCAGGGAGAGAAATGTCGTTGGTGAACGCTGCGCACGGACGCAGTGAAGACACCAGCGCCGTACCCCCGGACGGCGGACGGCCGAGCGGGGCCCGGCGAAGCTTCCGCCAGGTGGCCGGCGCGTACGCCGCGCTGGCGAAGCCGCGCGTGATCGAGCTTCTCCTCGTCACCACGATCCCCGCGATGTTCCTCGCCGGGCGCGAGGTGCCGAACCCGTGGCTGGTGGTCGCGACGCTGGTCGGCGGCACGATGGCAGCGGGCAGCGCGAACGCGCTCAACTGCGTGATCGACAGCGACATCGACAAGGTCATGAACCGCACCAAGCGGCGTCCGCTGGTGAAGGACGCGGTGCCGCGGCGCAACGCGCTGATCTTCGGCCTCGTGCTGGGCGTCGCCTCGTTCGCCGTCCTGTACTTCACGGTGAACCTGCTGGCGGCGGTCCTCGCGATCGCGACGATCCTGTTCTACATCTTCGTCTACACCCTCGGCCTCAAGCGGCGGACGTCGCAGAACGTGGTCTGGGGCGGGGCCGCGGGCTGCATGCCGGTGCTGATCGGCTGGGTCGCGGTCACCGGGACCGTGCAGTGGCCGGCGTTCGTGATGTTCGGCGTGATCTTCTTCTGGACGCCGCCGCACACCTGGGCGCTGGGCATGAAGTACCGCGACGACTACGAGCGCGCGGGCGTGCCGATGCTTCCGGTCGTCGCGACCGCCGAGCACGTGGCCCGGCAGATCGTCATCTACTCGTGGGTGATGGTCGCCTGGACGCTGCTGCTGCTCCCGGTCACCAGCTGGCTGTACGCGACCTTCGCGATCCTCGCCGGCGGCTGGTTCCTCTTCTACGCGCACCGGCTGCAGGCCGCCGTGCACCGCGGCGAGGAGACCAAGCCGATGGCGCTGTTCCACCGGTCGAACACGTACCTGATGATCGTGTTCGTCGCGCTGGCGGTCGACTCGGCGATCGGCTTGCCGGTCCTCGGCCTCCCGTTCTGACCCGTTCCGCCGAACGCCCCAATGTGGCATTGGGTGCGTGAGACGCACCCAATGTGGCGTTCGGTGCGTCAGATGCACCCAATGCCACATGGGGGCGCTGGCAGGAATGGCCCGGGATCCTCGCCGGTTGCACTCTTCCGGCCCCGATCCCGACCTGAAAGCAGGACCTTTCCTTGCCCGAGGAACCGGCCTACGAAGCCGAGCTGCGCCGCGAACAGGCCTACACCGACGCACTGTTCGCGAAGCTCGACTCCGAACGCACCCAGACCCAGCGCCGGCTGGACGAGACCCTGCGCCAGACCGGCGGGACGCCGCAGGCGCGGACCGAACGCGAAGCCGCCACGAACCTGCACAGCGACCGGCTCGCCCAGCTCGGGTCGGTCGAGCAGGGATTGTGCTTCGGGCGGCTGGACTTCGTGCCGGGCAGCGCCTCCGAAGACACCGAGGAGACCGCCTACATCGGACGGCTCGGCCTGTTCGACGAGGACGACGACTACCGGCCGCTGCTGATCGACTGGCGCGCCCCGGTCGCGCGACCCTTCTACCTCGCCACCGCCGCGTCGCCGGACGGCGTGCGCCGCCGCCGGCATCTGCGGTCGCTGAGCCGTCGCGTCACCGGCTTCGACGACGAGATCCTCGACCTGACCGCCGCCGACCAGGGCCAGGATCTCGGGCTCGCCGGCGAGGCCGCGCTGCTGGCCGCGCTGGAGCGCCGCCGGACCGGCGAGATGGCCGACATCGTCGCCACCATCCAGGGCGAGCAGGACCGGATCATCCGCGCGCCGCTCGGCGGGGTGATGGTCGTGCAGGGCGCGCCGGGCACGGGGAAGACCGCGGTCGCGCTGCACCGCGCGGCGTATCTGCTCTACACGCACCGCCAGCAGCTGACCACGCGCGGCGTGCTCGTCGTCGGCCCGAACTCGACCTTCCTGCGCTACATCGGCCAGGTGCTGCCGTCGCTCGGCGAGACCGGCGTGCTGCTGTCGACCATCGGCCAGCTGTGGCCGGGCTTGGACGCCGACGGGGTCGAGTCTCCGGAAGCGGCCGAGGTGAAGGGCCGGCTGGTGATGGCCGACGTGCTCGCCAAGGCCGTTCGGGATCGGCAAGGTGTACCCGATCCGGTGATCGAAATCGAGCACGAACGCGAGATCCTCAAGCTCGACCGGAAGACCTGCGCGCAGGCCCGCACCCGGGCACGGCGTTCGCGCCGGCCGCACAACCTCGCGCGGCGACTGTTCATCTCCGACGTCCTCGACGCGCTCACCCGGCAGGCCGCCCGCGCGTTGGGCGAGGACCTGCTGGACGCGCAGGACGTCCAGGACATCCGCGCCGAACTGACCTCGAGCCCCGCGGTCGCTGCCGCGCTGAACTCGCTGTGGCCGAAACTCACCCCGGGAGGCCTGCTCGACGACCTGTTCGCCGACCGCGAACACCTCGATCGGGCGGCGGGCGACCTGCTGTCCGAAGAGGACCGCAAGCACCTGGAGAGCGGCCGCACCACGAAGTGGACGCCCGCCGACGTGCCGCTGCTCGACGAACTGGCCGAACTGCTCGGCACCGACGATTCCGAGGAGGAGGCCGAGGACAAGCGTCGCGAACGCGTCGAGCGCGCGTACGCCGAGGGCGTGCTGGACATCCTGGACCAGGACGAGGAAATCCAGGACGAGGAGGTCCTGCGGGTGTCCGACGTGCTGGACGCCGAGCTGTTCGCCGAACGGCAGCAGGCGCGCAGCCAGCTGACCGCGGCGCAGCGGGCCGCGCAGGACCGGACGTGGACGTTCGGGCACGTGATCGTCGACGAGGCGCAGGAACTGTCCGCGATGGACTGGCGGCTGCTGATGCGCCGCACGCCGAACCGGTCGATGACGCTGGTCGGCGATGTCGCGCAGACCGGGGCCGCCGGGGGAGCGCGGACGTGGGACGAGGTGCTGTCGCCGTACGTCGCGGACCGCTGGCGGCTGGAGCAGCTGACAGTGAACTACCGGACCCCGGCGGAGATCATGGCGGTCGCGGCGGGCGTGCTCGCCGAACTCGACGTGGACCTGGCCGCGCCGGCGTCGGTGCGCGAGACCGGGGTGCCGCCGTGGGGCGTGGAAGTCGCTTCGCTGGACGCGGAACTGCCCGCGCTGGTGGCCGCCGAACTGTCCGCTGTGGACGGTGGGACCGTGGCGGTGCTGGTGCCGGGCGGTCGCCTGGACGAGGTGCGGAAGCTGCTTCCCGAGGACGAGCGGCTGAGCGTGCTGACCGTCGACCGTTCCAAGGGGCTGGAGTTCGACGGGGTCGTGCTGGTGTCGCCGGACGAGATCGTCGCGGGCTCGGCGCGCGGGCTCAACGACCTGTACGTGGCGCTGACCAGGGCGACGCAGCGGCTCGGCGTCGTGCGGACTGGTCCGGCGGTGCCCGCGCTCGGCGGCCTTGGTTAATCTTCCGCCATGCAGAACATCGGCAGGACAGCTGTCCTCGGCGCGGTCGCGGCTGTCGCCGCGTTTGGCCTCACGGCCTGCGGCGGCGACAGCAGCGCGGCCCCGAGCCGCGAGTGCACCGCGGACGACATCAAGACCACCGGGAACTTCGGCCAGCCGCCGACGATCACCATCCCGGACGACTGCGCCCCGCCGAAGAAGCTGCTCACCAAGGACCTCTCGGCGGGCACCGGGAAGGCCGCGGCCGCCGGGTCGAAGCTGTCGATGAACTACCTGGTCGTCACCTGGTCGAACAAGAAGAAGCTCGACAGCTCGTTCGACCGCGGCGAGCCGTTCGGCCTCGACCTCGGCGCCGGACAGGTCATCGACGGCTGGGACCAGGGTCTCGTCGGCGTGAAGCAGGGCGGCCGGCGGCTGATGATCATCCCGCCCGCCCTCGCCTACAAGGACGGCGGACGCGGCATCGCGCCCAACGAAACGCTGGTGTTCGTGACCGACGCCCTCTCGGTCGGCTGAGCTTTCCGGCCGTGCGGCGTCCTCGCCGGTCTTCGTTGGCTTTGCGGACGCTGCGCGAGCCGTCGTGCCCGGCCGCGAACAGTTCGCTGGTGTTCGCGGCCGGCGCGCTGCCGGTGTGCTGAGTCAGGGGATCAGCAGCAGCTTTCCGGTCGTCCGGCGTCCCTGCAGGTCCTCGTGGGCCTTGCGGGCGTCGGCGAGCGGGTAGCGGCCGCCGATGCGGACGTTCAGCGAACCGTCCTGCACGGCGGCGAACAGTTCGCTGGCGCGCCAGTCGAGTTCCTCGCGGGTGCGCAGGTAGTGGCCGAGCGTCGGGCGGGTCAGGAAGAGCGAGCCGCCGGAGTTGAGCCGCTGCGGGTCGATCGGCGGCACCGGGCCGCTGGCCGCGCCGAACAGCGCCAGCGTGCCGCGGATCTTGAGGCTGGCGAGGCTGCCGTCGATGGTGCTCTTGCCGACGCCGTCGTAGACCGCTGCGACGCCCTCGCCGTTGGTCAGCTCGCGGGTCGCGGCGGCGAAGTCCTCGCGGTCGTAGCGGATCACGTGGTCCGCGCCGGCGCCGCGGGCCAGCTCTGCTTTCTCGTCGGTGGACACCGTGGCCAGCACTCGCGCGCCGCGCGACTTCGCCAGCTGCACCAGCAGCAAACCGACGCCGCCGGCCGCCGCGTGGACGAGGATGTCGTCGCCCGCTTGCACTTCGTAGGTCGAACGCACCAGGTAGTGCGCGGTCAGGCCCTGCAGCATCGTGGCCGCGGCGGTCTCGTCGGACACGCCTTCGGGCACCTTCACCGTGGCGCTGGCCGGGACCACAGCGCGCTGGGCGTAGCTGCCGAGCACGCCCTGCCAGGTCACGCGGTCGCCGGGAGCGAATTCGGTGACGCCCTCGCCGGTCTCCATGACCGTCCCGGCGCCCTCGGAGCCGAGGACGAACGGCAGGTCGATCGGGTAGATGCCCTGGCGCTGATAGGTGTCGATGTAGTTGACGCCCGCGGCGGCGAGGTCGACCAGCAGTTCGCCCGCGCCGGGCGGGCCGGGCTCGATCTCGGCCAGTTCCAGCACTTCCGGGCCGCCGGTCCGGGTCACCTGCACTGCGGTCGGCATGGTTCCTCCTCGAGATGTGCGCGTCTGGCGTCCACTATGGCCGAGAACACGGTCGGGCCGCGGGGGCGGGGGTCTCGGGTTAAGCTCCGGACGTGGCTGAGGAGACCGAAAACACGCCGACCGCGCCGACCGCCCGCCAGCTGGCCTCCGCCCGCGGCTTCGTGGCGAAGCACGGCAAACCGGCGCGCGCCGTGGTCGAGAACATCGGGCTGGCCGGCGCGCGGGTCGTGCTCGTGGGCCCGGACGGGGCGATGGGCGACGTGCTGGTCGCCGGGGTCGAGACCGGTGCCGCGCTGGTCGAGCAGGTCGACGACCTCGAGGCAGCGGAGTGGGACAGCGAAACCGTGAAGACGGTCAAGATCGGTGCCGCGCACCGGCGCAAGATGGCCGGGCCGCGAGCGGGCCGGTGACGCGCTCGGCGATTTTCGTCGGCTGCGCCGCGCTGCCCGAGGGCGACGGCGACGAGGCCGCGGTGCTGCCCGCGCTCGCGGACCTCGGATTCACCGTGAGCTGGGCGGCTTGGGATTCGGCTGCGGACTTCGCTTCCGCGGACATCGTGGTGTTGCGTGCTGCCTGGGACTACCCCTCGCGTCGGGAAGAATTCCTCAGCTGGTGCGAAGACGTGCCCGGGCTGAGCAACTCGGCCGCGGTCGTGCGGTGGAACACCGACAAGACTTATCTGGGCGAGCTGCTCGACGCGGGCGTGCCGACGGTGCCGGTCGAGATCGTGCCGCCGGGGGAGAAGCCGCGCTGGCCGAAGAAACCGTTCGTGGTGAAGCCTTCGGTGGGCGCGGGAGGCCGCGACGCCGCCCGGTTCTCGTCGTCCGGTGCGGAGGCGGAGCGGCATCTGCGCGCTTTGCACGACGACGGGCGCACGGGTCTGATCCAGCCGTATCAGTCCAGTGTGGACACTCAGGGTGAGATCGCGGTGACGTACTTCGGCGGCGTTTATTCGCATGCCTTCACGAAATTCGCTCCGGTTGAGTCCTCAATGGACACCTCGGGGTTGTATCGCGAGGAGCGGCTGGCGGCCGCTGTCCCGGCTCCGGAGGTGCGTGCGGTGGCGGAAGACGCGCTGGACGCTGCTTGCGGGCTGCTCGGCATTTTGCGGGCGGAACTCTTGTACGCGCGGGTGGATCTGGTCCGCGGGGACGACGGGCGTCCGCTGGTGCTGGAGCTGGAGTTGACTGAGCCGTCGCTGGGTTTCCGGCACGCGGACGCGGGTGCGCCGTTGCGGTTCGCGTCTGCGGTTCGGCAGCAGTTGGCCTAGCTGGGTTCGGCGGCTGCTCGCCGCTTCGCCGCCAGCCGTTCCGCTCGGGGCCAGCGGACGTCGCTCGCCCAGCCGAACCGCTCGAACGCCCAGATCACCCGCGCCGAGACGTCCACCTGTCCGCGCAGCACGCCGTGCCGGGCGCACGTCGGGTCGGCGTGGTGGGAGTTGTGCCACGACTCGCCCATGGACAGCAGGGCCAGCGGCCAGAAGTTCGCCGCGCGGTCGCGGCTCGCGAACGGCCGGTCGCCGATCAGGTGGCACACCGAGTTCACCGACCAGGTCACGTGGTGCAGGAACGCGATCCGCACCAGACCGGCCCAGAAGAACGCCGTCAGCGCGCCCTGCCAGGTGCCGCTGAACGCCCAGCCGAGCGCGGCGGGCAGGGCGAGGCTGAGGGTGATCCACAGCCAGAAGAACCGGTTCACCAGGCGCAGGTCGCGGTCGCTGACGAGGTCCGGCGCGAAGCGGTCGGCGTTGGTGACCTCGCGCTGGAACATCCAGCCCATGTGCGCGTGCCAGAACCCCCGCAGCAGCGCGGCGGGCGACGTGCCGAAGAGCCACGGGGAGTGCGGATCGCCCTCGCGGTCGGAAAACGCGTGGTGGCGGCGGTGGCTCGCGACCCAGAAAATCACCGACCCCTGCACGGCCATGCTCCCCGCGATCGCGAGCGCGATCCGCAGCGGGCGGCTCGCTTTGAAGGCGCCGTGGGTGAAGTAGCGGTGGTACCCGACGGTCACGCCGAGCGTCGCGAGCACGTAGAAGACGGTCGCGAGGATCAGGTCGGTCCAGCCGATGCCCCACCCCCACAGCAGCGGCACGGCGGCGATCAGCGCGGCGAACGGCACGAGCAGGAACGTCTTGAGCACGATCATCTCGGCGGTCCCGCGCCGGCCGGAGAGAAGGGGTTTGCCGGTACGGGCAGGGGCGGTCGGCATGGCGGCACCTCGGGCTTCGCGGGGCTTGCGGAAAGCCGGTCGGCGACGACGGTAAGCCGCCGACCTGTCCGCCGGGCCGACGCGCAGTTACGCCCGGATGACCGTCAGTTCGCGGTGGCGAGTTCCCGCTTCTCCGCGGGCTCCAGCGACGTCACCGGACCGCGGTCGCGGGTTCCCGTCCACAGCACCGCCGTCACCACGATCACGAGCGCCGAGCCCAGCACGTGGAACGACACCATCGCCTCGGGCACGCCCAGCGCGTACTGCACCGTCCCCAGAACCCCCTGCAGCAGCGCGACAATCCACACCCACGCATACCGCTGCCACACGCTCTTAGGCGCACCGACGCGCATCAGCGTGAGCCCGAAGACCCCCAGCACCACGAGGTAAGCGATCAGCAAGCCGCTGTGGACCCGGGCCAGCTGCTCGATCGGGGCGTCGAGGCGATGCGTGTTCACGTCGCCGCCGTGCGGGCCCGCGCCGGTGACTGTCGTGCCGGCGATCAGGACCGCCCACATCAGGACTGTCAGCAGGACCAGCATCTGCCGTCCCAGTTTCGGGACCAGCGGGCGCGCCGGTTCGTCTCCTTCGCGGAACGCCTTCAGCAGCATGACCGCCAGCCACACCAGCGGCGTGGAGGCCAGGAAGTGGATCGCGACCGTCCACCATTCCAGTTTCGCCAGCACGGTCAGCCCGCCGATGACCGCCTGCAGCACGACGCCGCCGGGCATCGTCCAGGCGAGCTTCACCAGGCGCTTGCGCTCCGGGTGGTCGATCTGGATCCGCCACGCGGTGAGCACGGCCAGCGCCGCCACCACGATCACGACGCCGGTCAGCATCCGGTTCGAGAACTCGATCCACTGCGTGACCGCGTCGATGCCCGAGTGCCGCACCGGCACCAGGCTGCCCGCGACGCACTGCGGCCAGGTCGGGCATCCCAGCCCGGACCCGGTCACCCGCACCACGGAACCGGTGACGCCGATGCCTGCCTGCGTGACCACCGCGGCGATCCCGACGCCGCGCTGGACCGCGGCGGACGGATACGGCAGGCGGGCGATCAAACTGCGAAGGGACACGCGGAAAGAATACTCGCGCGCGTTTTCCCGCCTGCACGCGGCAGTATTGTTCCGGACGGATTCGCCAGCGTGCGCAAGGAATCGGGTGCGGCGGCCGTCACATTAGCGGCCTGAATTCCGCGCGATGACCGGTAATTCGATGTGGGATTCAGGTGAGTTTCGTGGTCCGCGTCGCCAGCACTCCGGCCACCGCGGCCCACACCACCAGCACCGCCGCCGGACCGAGCGGGAACTGCCCGTCCACCAGCGCCGCGCGCATGCCTTCCGCCAGCGCGCCCGAGGGCAGCAGCGAAACGATCACCCCGACCCCGGACGGCAACGCCGACGGAGCCAGCAGGATCCCCCCGGCGAGCAGCAGCACGAACCACACGATGTTCGCGAGCGCCAGCACCGCTTCCGCCCGCAGCGCGCCGCCCAGCAGCACGCCCAGCGCGCCGAAAGCGAGCGTCCCCAGGAACAGCAGCACCACCGCGGAGCCGATCCCGGCGGCCGACGGCGACCAGCCCAGGAAAGCCGCCACCACGCCGAGCACCACGGACTGCAGCGCGACGACGACCAGCGCCGCCACGACCCGTCCGGCCACGAGCAGCCAGCGCGGCAGCGCGGTCGCCGAAAGCCGCTTCAGCACGCCGTAGCGGCGGTCGAAGCCGAGGGCGATCGCCTGGCCCGTGAAGGCCGACGACATCACCGCCAGCGCGAGGATCCTCGGCGTCATCCAGTCCACTTTGGACGTCGAGCCGAGCTGGCTCGCGGGCAGGATGTCCAGCGAGCTCAGGCCGATCAGCAGCGCGAGCGGGATGATCAGGGTGAGCAGCAGCTGCTCGCCGTGCCGCAGCGTCAGCGCGGCCTCGACGCGTGCGTGCGTGCGCAGCATCCTGCCGAGCGAACCGCGGCCGGGCGCGGGGGCGAAAGTGCCTGCGGGGAACGGAGAACTCATGCGCGCAGCTCCCGTCCGGTGAGTTCGAGGAACACTTCTTCGAGCGTCCGCCGTCCGACTTGCAGTTGTTCGGGCAGTACGCCCTGTTGCGCGCACCAGGCGGTGACGGCGGAGACCACCTGCGGGTCGACCGCGCCTTCCACCAGGTACGAACCGGGCGCGGTTTCGCTGACCCGGTACCCCTCCGGCAGCGCGGCCGCGAGCAGCGTCGTGTCGAGCTTGGTGCGGGCGCGGAACCGCAGCTGCGCCGCCTCGCCCGCCTCCAGCGTCAGCGAATGCGGCGTGCCCTCGACGACGACCTTGCCGTGGTCCACGATCACCACCTGGTCGGCGAGCGTTTCCGCTTCCTCCATGAGGTGGGTGGTGAGCAGGACGCTCACACCGTCCGCGCGCAGGGCCGCGAGCAGGTCCCAGACCAGCCGCCGCGCCTGCGGGTCCATGCCCGCGGTGGGCTCGTCCAGGAACACCAGCTCCGGACGGCCGACCAGCGCGCACGCCAGCGAAAGCCGTTGCTGCTGCCCGCCGGAGAGCCGTTTGAACGGCGTCCGCTTGGCGCCGGCGAGGCCGAGCACGTCGAGCAGCCACGCCGGATCGTGCGGGTTCGCCGCGCAGGAAGCCACTAGCCGCAGCATTTCCTCCGCGCGCACGCCCGGGTACGCGCCGCCGCCTTGCGGCATGATGCCGACGCGCGGGCGGAGCCGGGAGCTGTCCGCGACGGGGTCGAGGCCGAGCACGCGCACCCGGCCCGCGTCAGGTCTGCGGAAACCCTCGCAAATCTCGACAGTGGTCGTTTTTCCGGCGCCGTTCGGCCCGAGCAGGGCCAGCAGGGAACCACGCTCCATGCGCAGGTCGATGCCGTCGACCGCGGTGGTGGAGCCGTAGCTTTTCGCCAAGCCGGAGATCTCGACGGCGGGGTTGTCCACAACGAATCACGATACGACGTCGGCGGGCGCGCGCGGTGCTGGGGACGCCGGAGGTGTCCTGGACAACAGCAGCGGCGAAACCCGGTACACGATCGCGAGCCCGCCGAGGGTCACCAGAGCGGCCGCGCCGTAGGCCCACGGCAGGACGTAGGAGCGGCCGTCGAAGGTGCCGCCGGTGGGCGGAAGCAGGAACGGCAGCCCGGCGCTGATGACCGTGGCGACCACCCGGAACCGCGACGTCCCGGCCGCCGCGGCGAGCGGGATCACCGCCCACAGCAGGTACCACGGCTGCAGGTTGATCTGCAGGATCATCGCCGCGCCCAGCGAGACGCCGAGCCCGATGATCGGCCGGTAGCGCCATTTGAAGCTGGCCCACAGGAATTTGATCGTGACCGCCGCGGTGATCACGTTGCCGAGCGTGCCGAGGATCGGCACCAGCGCGTCGGTGTGGTTGCCGAGCCCGAGCGTGATGCCGAGGACGCCGCCGAGGTTCGCGACCTCCGCGGTGGGGGAGATGAACGACCGCACCAGCCCCGGCGTGCTCGCCGTCGCGCCGATCCAGCCGAAGCCCAGCCCGGTGCCGACGCAGATCGCGGTGAGCACGACGCCGAACAGCACCGCCATCGGCGCGCCCGCCCACACCAGGTCCTTCAGCCGCCCGTGCCATCTGCGCGCGACCATCACCGACAGGAACGGCAACGCCAGCACGGCCGGGATCTTCACCGTGGCGCCGATCGTGATGATGACGACGCCGAGCGCGATGAAGAGGAGTTCGCCCTTCGCCAAGGGCGGCGGACTGTCGCCCTTCACCCGCACCGGCAGCCGCCGGATGCCGATCTCCAGCCCGGCCACCATGAGCCCGATGGCCAGCGAATCGTTGTGCGCGCCCGCGACGAAATGGAAGATCAGCAACGGGTTCGCCGCGCCGAGCCACAGCGCGGTGGCGGGCTGCACGCCGAACCGCCGGGCGAGCCGCGGCACCGCCCACACGATCAGCAGCACGCCGACCATCGCGAGGCCGCGCTGCAGCAGCACGCCGACGACGATGTTGTTGCCGCCGACCGGGGCCAGCCAGCCGCCCAGCCGCAGCAGCAGCGGGCCGTACGGGGCGGGGGTCTCGCGCCAGATGTTGGTGACGCCCGAGGTGAGCGGGTCGGCGACGCCGAGCGCCTGCGCCGGTCCCAGCTGGTAGGGGTCCATGCCGCGGTGCACGATCTCGCTCTGCGCGAGGTAGCTGTAGACGTCGCGGGAGAACAGCGGCGGGATCAGCAGCAGCGGCGCGACCCACATCGCGACGGTGCGGGCGAGCTGCCCGCTGGTGGCCAGCCGCGCGCTCGCCGGACGGGCGAACCGGGCGAGCATGAGCCAGCTCAGCACCAGGATGCCCATGCCGGAGAAGGCGATCGCGAGCGAGACCGTCGGGATTCGGATGAACAGCCGCAGCACCGGCAGGTCCTGCACCGGGTTGATCACCGGCGCGGCCCCGGCGCCGAGCGAGCCGAGCGCGAGGAACAGCGAACCGACCGTGCCGAAACGGCGGACCGCGTCGAGGCCGCGGGTCTCGGCGGCGTTCAGCGGATCGGTGCGGCGCGGGCCGACCGGGGACGCGGCGCCGGGGGCGGGGGGAGCGGCCACGGCGCCGTCAGCGTCGCCCGGTTCGCCGGATAAGTCCGGTTCCGGTGCCCGCTGGTCCGGGTGTTCGCCGACTGCCACGCCCGGAAGCGTATCGACTCCGGTTCTGGCGATGTATCGCGCCGTTCAGTCCCCGGTGCCGGGATTGCTCCCGATGGTCCGTGAAGGACTCCTTGAGAGAATCTGATTCCCTCGAGGAGTCCTTCACGGACCTGGGGCGGGCGTCGCCGCGGCGGGGCGCGTCCGGAGGTGAGTCGGGTCACTGCCCGACACCCCGCCTTTGCCCGCCGGCCGGAAATAAGACACACTTGTGTTGTGAAAAAGAACGGGACCACCGGCGAGGGGCGCGGCGACCAGCCGCGCGCCGCGGCCGTCGGCGTTCCCGTGCAGGTCAGCGCGGTGAACGTCGCCGAGGGCCGCACCCGGCACGAGGTCGCCCGGCTGCTGCTGGAGCAGGGCCCGATGACCGCCGTGGTGGTCGCGGAGCAGCTCGGCATCAGCCCGACGGCGATCCGCCGCCACCTCGACGCGCTGCAGGCCGACGGCGAGGCCGAGACCCGCGACGCCCCGCGCAAGGGCCCGCGCGGACGCGGCCGCCCGGCCAAGCTGTTCCTGCTCACCGAAGCGGGCCGCGCCCGGTTCGGGCACGCCTACGACGACCTCGCGTCCTCGGCCATCCGCTTCCTCGCCGAGCACGCCGGCCCGGACGCGGTGCGCGCGTTCGCCGAGCGCCGGGTCGAAGGGCTCGTCGGGCCGCACCGGCAGGCGATCACCGGATCGGCTGATCCGGTCGAGCGCGCCGAGGCCCTCGCCACCGCGCTGAGCAGGGAAGGCTACGCTGCCTCGACCCGCGAGGTCGGCACGGTCGGGGCGGGAGTAGGCGCCCAGCTGTGCCAGCACCACTGCCCGGTCGCGCACGTGGCCGCGGAGTTCCCGCAGCTGTGCGAGGCCGAAACGGAAGCGTTCGCGAAGCTGCTGGGCACCCACGTCCAGCGGCTGGCGACCATCGCGCGCGGAGACAACGCGTGCACCACACACGTACCCGCCGGACCGGCGGGTATCCCGGCCCATCCCGAGCCGGACCGCACGACGCCCGGAGACGCGGCCGCGCCGCCCGACGGGCACGCACCACGGATCCCGAATGGAGGGAAACCCGCATGACTGCCGCTGCCGAGCAGCGCACTCCCACCACCGAGCCGTTGAGCCAGGAAGAGACCATCGCGTCCCTTGGCAACTACGCCTTCGGCTGGGCGGACTCCGACGAGGCCGGCGCCAGCGCCCGCCGCGGCCTGAGCGAGGACGTCGTCCTCGACATCTCCGGCAAGAAGTCCGAGCCCGAGTGGATGCGCGACGCCCGATTGAAGGCGCTCAAGCTGTTCGACCTCAAGCCGATGCCGAACTGGGGCGCCGACCTCTCGGGGATCGACTTCGACAACATCAAGTACTTCGTGCGGTCCACCGAGAAGCAGGCGACCAGCTGGGAAGACCTGCCCGAGGACATCAAGAACACCTACGACAAGCTGGGCATCCCCGAGGCGGAGAAGCAGCGCCTCGTGGCCGGCGTCGCCGCGCAGTACGAGTCCGAGGTCGTCTACCACCAGATCCGCGAGGACCTGGAGGAGCAGGGCGTTCTCTTCCTGGACACCGACTCCGCGCTCAAGGAGCACCCGGAGATCTTCCAGGAGTACTTCGGCTCCGTGATCCCGGCCGGCGACAACAAGTTCTCCGCGCTGAACACGGCGGTGTGGTCCGGCGGCTCGTTCATCTACGTGCCGAAGGGCGTGCACGTCGAGATCCCGCTGCAGGCCTACTTCCGGATCAACACCGAGAACATGGGCCAGTTCGAGCGGACGCTGATCATCGTCGACGAGGACGCCTACGTCCACTACGTCGAGGGCTGCACCGCGCCGATCTACCAGTCGGACTCGCTGCACTCCGCGGTCGTCGAGATCATCGTGAAGAAGGGCGCCCGCTGCCGCTACACGACGATCCAGAACTGGTCGAACAACGTCTACAACCTGGTCACCAAGCGCGCCAAGTGCGAAGAGGGCGCGACCATGGAGTGGGTCGACGGCAACATCGGCTCCAAGGTGACCATGAAGTACCCGTCGGTCTTCCTCATGGGCGAGCACGCCAAGGGCGAGGTCCTCTCGGTCGCGTTCGCGGGCGAGGGCCAGCACCAGGACGCCGGGGCCAAGATGGAGCACCTCGCGCCGCACACGTCCTCGACCATCGTGTCGAAGTCGGTCGCGCGCGGCGGCGGCCGGACCTCCTACCGCGGCCTGGTCAAGGTCGCGAAGCGGGCGCACCACTCGCGCTCCAGCGTGGTCTGCGACGCCCTGCTGGTGGACACCATCTCCCGGTCGGACACGTACCCGTACGTGGACATCCGCAACGACGAGGTGTCCATGGGCCACGAGGCCACCGTGTCCAAGGTCAGCGAAGAGCAGCTGTTCTACCTGATGTCGCGCGGCCTCGACGAGGCCGAGGCGATGGCGATGATCGTGCGCGGGTTCGTCGAGCCCATCGCGCGCGAGCTGCCGATGGAGTACGCGCTCGAGCTGAACCGCCTGATCGAGCTGCAGATGGAAGGGTCCGTCGGCTAAATGTCCGTGGCAGAGAACAACGTTTCTGAAGCCCTTCGCGAGGGGGCCGTCGTTCCGGCGGCCTCCCGCGCGGAGCGGTTCACTTCTTACGACGTCGAGGCCTTCGAGGTCCCCGGCGGTCGTGAGGAGAACTGGCGCTTCACTCCGATGAAGCGCCTGCGCGGCCTGCACGACGGTTCCGCCGTCGCCTCCGGCGAGATCACGCTGGAGACCGAGGCCGCGCCCGAGCTGAAGATCGAGACCGTCGGCCGCGACGACGCGCGCCTCGGCGAGGCGGGCGTGCCGAGCGACCGCATCGCGGCGCAGGCGTACTCGTCGTTCACGAAGGCCACCGTCGTGACGGTGCCCAAGGAGACGAAGGCGTCCACGCCGTCGGTGCTGCGCATCCACGGTCCGGGCGAGGGCAAGGTCGCCTACGGGCACCTGCAGGTCCGCGCCGAGGCGTTCGCCGAGGCCGTCATCGTGCTCGACCACGTCGGCTCCGGCACCTACGCGGACAACGTCGAGTTCGTCATCGGCGACGGAGCCAAGGTCACCGTGGTCAGCGTCCAGGACTGGGCAGACGACGCGGTGCACGTTTCCGAGCAGCACCTGCGGCTGGGCCGCGACGCCGCGCTGCGGCACACCGTGATCACCCTGGGCGGAGACCTGGTCCGCGTCTCGCCGACGGCGACCTTCACCGACAAGGGCGGCGACGTCGACATGCTCGGCGTGTACTTCGCCGACGGCGGCCAGCACCAGGAGCACCGCCTCTTCGTCGACCACGCGGTGCCCAACTGCAAGTCGCGGGTCGGGTACAAGGGCGCGCTGCAAGGTGACGGCGCGCACGCGGTGTGGATCGGCGACGTGCTGATCCGGGCCGCGGCCGAGGCCACCGACAGCTACGAGTTCAACCGCAACCTGGTGCTCACGCCCGGGGCGCGCGCGGACTCGGTGCCGAACCTGGAGATCGAGACCGGCGAGATCGAAGGCGCCGGCCACGCGAGCGCCACGGGAAGGTTCGACGACGAGCAGTTGTTCTACCTGCAGTCGCGCGGGATCGCCGAAGAAGCCGCCCGGCGCCTGGTCGTGCGCGGGTTCTTCCACGAAATCCTGGTGAAGATCGACGTCCCCGAGGTGCGCGAACGCCTCGAAGCCGCGATCGAGGCCGAACTCGAAGCCGTCGGCGTCTGACGCCCCTCCACCGCAGACTTTAGGAAACGAAGAATGGCTACCCTGGAAATCAAGGACCTGCACGCCTCGGTCACCACCGACGAGGGCGCCAAGGAGATCCTCAAGGGCGTCAACCTGACCATCCGGTCCGGCGAGACGCACGCGATCATGGGCCCGAACGGCTCCGGCAAGTCCACCCTGTCCTACGCGATCGCCGGCCACCCGAAGTACACGGTGACCTCCGGCGAGGTGCTGCTGGACGGCGAGAACGTGCTCGAGATGAGCGTGGATGAACGCAGTCGAGCGGGCATTTTTCTCGCCATGCAGTACCCGGTCGAGGTGCCCGGCGTCTCGATGTCGAACTTCCTGCGCACCGCGGCCACCGCGGTCCGGGGCGAGGCTCCCAAGCTGCGCCACTGGGTCAAGGAGGTCAAGGAGGAGATGGGCAAGCTCGGCATCTCCCAGGAATTCGCCGAGCGCTCGGTGAACGAGGGCTTCTCCGGCGGCGAGAAGAAGCGCCACGAGATCCTGCAGCTGGCGCTGCTCAAGCCGAAGTTCGCCATCCTCGACGAGACCGACTCCGGCCTGGACGTCGACGCGCTGCGCGTCGTGTCCGAGGGCGTCAACGAGTACAAGGCGGGCAACGAGGTCGGCGTCATGCTGATCACGCACTACACCCGCATCCTGCGGCACATCACCCCGGACTTCGTGCACGTCTTCGCCGACGGCCGCATCGTCGAGTCCGGCGGCCGCGAGCTGGCCGACGAGCTGGAGGAGAACGGCTACGTCAAGTACGTCGGCTCCGCCGAGCCCGCCAAGGCCTGACGTCCCGCGTTCCCGTTCCCGACGACACCGAGAGAGAGGAGTTGGCTCGATGACCACCACGGCTTCGAACAGCCCGACCAACTCTGTTCCCCTTGACGTGGCGGCACTGCGTGCCGACTTCCCGATCCTGACGCGCACCGTGCGCGACGGGAAACCCTTGGTGTACCTGGACTCCGGAGCGACCTCGCAACGGCCGGTGCAGGTGCTCGACGCGGAACGGCGGTACGTGTTCACGTCGAACTCGGCCGTGCACCGCGGTGCCCACCAGCTGTCCGAAGAGGCCACCGACGCCTACGAATCCGCGCGCGCCAAGACCGCGGAATTCGTCGGCGCGGACCCGGAAGAGCTGGTGTTCACCAAGAACGCGACCGAGGGCATCAACCTCGTGGCGTACGCGATGAGCAACGCCGCCACGGCCGGTCCGGAGGCTGAGCGGTTCCGGATCGGCGAGGGCGACGAAATCGTCATCACCGAGATGGAGCACCACGCGAACCTGGTGCCGTGGCAGCAGTTGTGCCAGCGCACCGGGGCGACGCTGAAGTGGTTCAAGGTCACCTCCGAGGGCCGCCTCGATCTGTCCGATATGGACAGTGTGATCACACCGCGTACCAAGGTGGTCGCGTTCGCGCACCAGTCCAATGTGCTCGGCACGGTCAACCCGGTGGACAAGCTGGTGGCCAAGGCGAAGGAGGTCGGCGCGCTGACCGTCCTCGACGCCTGTCAGTCCGTGCCCCACTTCCCGGTGGATTTCCACGCCCTCGGCGTCGACTTCGCAGTGTTCTCCGGACACAAGATGCTGGCCCCGTCCGGGATCGGCGTGCTGTACGGCCGGACCGAACTGCTCGAAGCGATGCCGCCGTTCCTGACCGGCGGCTCGATGATCGAGCTGGTCACGATGGAGCGCACCACGTTCGCCGCGCCGCCGCAGCGGTTCGAGGCCGGGGTGCCGATGACGTCGCAGGCGATCGGCCTCGGCGCGGCGGTGGACTACCTCTCGGCCATCGGGATGGACCGCGTCGCGGCGCACGAGCACGAGCTGGCCGCGGCCGCGATCGCGGGCATCAGCGCGATCCCGGGCGTGCGCATCGTCGGGCCGACCGACCTGGAGGACCGCGGCGCGACCGTCGCGTTCGTGATCGACGGCGTGCACCCGCACGACGCCGGACAGGTGCTCGACAGCCTCGGCATCGCCGTGCGGGTGGGACACCACTGCGCGTGGCCGCTGCACCGGGCTTGTTCGGTGCCCGCGACCGTGCGGGCGAGCTTCTACCTGTACAACACGCTGTCCGAAGTGGACGCTCTGGTCGCCGGGATCCGCGAGGCGCAGAAGTTCTTCGGGGTGGACCAGTGAACCTGGAGAGCATGTACCAGGAGATCATCCTGGACCACTACAAGAACCCGCACGGGCGCGGCCTGCGCGATCCGTTCGACGCGGAGTCGTTCCAGGTCAACCCGACCTGCGGCGACGAGATCACCTTGCGGGTGAAGGTCAGCGGCGAGCTGGTCGAGGACGTGTCCTACGACGGGCAGGGCTGCTCGATCAGCCAGGCCTCCGCTTCGGTGCTGACCGACCTGGTCGTCGGGCACACGGTCGACGAGGCGTTCGCGACCATGGACGCGTTCGTGGAACTGATGCAGGGCAAGGGCAAGGTCGAACCGGACGAGGACGTACTGGAGGACGGCGTCGCGTTCGCCGGCGTCGCGAAGTACCCGGCGCGCGTGAAGTGCGCCCTGCTCGGCTGGATGGCGTTCAAGGACGCGGTGTCCAGCACCACCACAGGAGCTGAGAAGGCATGAGCGAAGAGACGGTTACCGACCCGCGCGAGGGGCGCACCGCCGCGGACCTGCCCGAGCAGACCGCCGCCGTCCCCGCCGACGTCGCCAAGATCGAGGACGTCGAGGAAGCGATGCGCGACGTCGTCGACCCCGAGCTCGGCATCAACGTCGTCGACCTCGGCCTGGTCTACGACATCCGGGTCGAGACCGACAACACCGCGACGATCGACATGACGCTCACGTCCGCGGCCTGCCCGCTGACCGACGTGATCGAGGACCAGACGTCGGCGGCGCTGACGTCCGGCGGTCTCGTGGACGACTTCCGGATCAACTGGGTCTGGATGCCGCCGTGGGGCCCGGAGAAGATCACCGACGACGGCCGCGAGCAGTTGCGGGCGCTCGGTTTCACGGTCTGAGGCTTGCTTTTTCGAAGGCCGCTCCCGGTTCGCCGGGGGCGGCCTTCGGCGTATCCCGGATTGGTGCGTTCGGGCGCTGCCGGGCGGAACGCCGGATTCTGTCGGGGCCGGGTGCTATTACTGATCAATGACCGAACCTGACTCCGAATCCGTGTCCGAAACCGAAGAAAGACCCAGCCGCGGCCTGGCCGTGGGAGCGGTGTCGGTGGCCGCGGTGAGCCTCTCGCTCGCGGTGCTCACCTGGCTGGCCTGGCTGCTGGTCCGGCCCCGGCTCCTCGTGAGCGGCGTCTACCCGCTTGTGGCCGAGGTGTTCGTCCTGGTGCTGGGCGCGCTGTGGTTCGCGGCGCTGCTGGCCGGGGTGCTGGCGGTGGTGCTGGGGCGGCTCGGGGGAGCGAAACGGCCCGGCGGCGACCTGGCCCGTACGGGCGCGCTGCTCGGCGGGCTGACGGTGGTGGTGGCGCTGGCCGGGACCATCGCGTTCACGGTGAGTCCCGGCCTGATGCCCGCCTACAGCGACGGCGGGCGGCCGCTCAATTCGATCCTTAGGGGATGAAGTCCGTATAACGACCTATACGGCGGCGGATGATTCCGGCTGTCCATTATGGACAGACCGGCACAATCCGCCCCGACGATCCGGGGCCGCGTAACGGATCCGCGGTGCTCGCCGATCCTCGCGAGGTGATCGACGGTTTTCCGGCCCCGCCGCCGGTTTCCCGCGCCCCTCGCCGGTTTTCGCCCGCGCTGGCGCTGTTCGTCGTGCTCGCGCTGGCCGGGGTGGCCGGATGCGGGTACGGGCTGGTGACGGTGTTCAGCTATCGCCTGGCGAAAATGCCGACGAACGCGATGGCGCCCGCCGTGCCCGCCGGGACGGCGATCGTGCTCGGCAAGCGGGACGGGCAGGCCTACCGCCGCGGCGACGTCGTGCTGGCGCGCATGCCCGCGCACCAGGGCAACCGGGCTTACCTCCTGCTGGGCCGGGTGATCGGCGTGGGCGGCGACGACGTGCGCTGCTGCGACGAGAAGCGCCGGATCGTGGTGAACGGCAAATCCGTCGACGAGCCTTACGCGAGCGGCGACGGCCCCGTGTTCCGCGCGCTCGTCCCGCAGGACGGCGTTTTCCTGGCCGGTGACCGGCGCGACGTCAGCTGGGACTCCCGGAACGAGGAGGCCACCGGAATGGACGGCTCGGTGCCGGTGTCCGAGGTGTACGGGGTAGTCGTCGCCACCGGGCCGAACCGGTGGTGGGTGCGCACGCTGCCGCCGACGACGGCGTTCACCGCCGCGGGATTGCCTGGTGCGCCCGAGGTGGATCAAGGGCCGTTCCTGGGGCGGGTGCTCGTCGGAGCGGGCGCGGGGGTGTTCTTGACCGGGTTCCTGGGCGCGGTGGTGACGGGCGTGCGCCGGAGCAGGAAACGGCGTCGGGAGGCTGCCGGGCAGGGGCGGTGACAGGCGATGCGCCGGGGCCGGGAGCGGCGTCGGGAGGTTGCCGGGCCGGGGTGGCTTCCGGGCGGGTAACAATTGTCCGAACTGTTCCGATGATCGTCTCGTGACAGAAGGCTTTCCTGCTGCTCCGCCTCCGGCCGTGCGTGCGCCGCGCCGGTTTCCCTGGCTGATCGCGATCTTCGTCGTGCTCGCGATCGCGGGCTCGGTCTTGGCGGCGACCGGGCTCCTCAAGGTGTTCAGCTACCGCATGGTGAGCATCCCGGGCGGGTCGATGGCGCACACCATCGCGCCGGGCGAACGGGTCGTCTTCGGGCTGAACGAGGGCCAGGAGATCCACCGCGGCGACCTCGTCGTGTTCGAGGCGAGCGGGTTCGTCGGCGGGAGGTCCGTGAAGTTCCTGAAACGGGTGATCGCCGTCGGCGGCGACGAGGTCGAATGCTGCGACGACCAGGGCCGGATCAAGGTGAACGGCAAGCCGGTCGACGAGCCTTACGTGGTCGGCAAGCAGGAGACCTTCCACGCGAAAGTGCCCCAGGGTTCGGTGTTCGTGGCGGGCGACCAGCGCGACAACTCGTTCGATTCCCGGTGGTGGATCAACCAGTCCGGCGGTGGTTCCGTGCCGCTTTCCGAAGTGTACGGAGTCGTCGCAGCGACCGGGAATCTGTTCTGGGTCAAGCAATTCCCGGCGACCACCGCGTTCACCGACGCCGGATTGCCCGGTACGACAGAGCCGGATTCCGGACCGGTCACCAGCCGGATCACCGCCGGGGTCGGGGCGGGCGTGTTCCTCATCGGGTTCGTCGGCCTGCTCGTGACTGTCGTCCGGAGCGCCGGAAGACGACGAAAAGCAGCCGCAGCCCCGCCAGTGCGCTGATCATCAGCAGGTTGTAGCCGAACACGTGGTTCAGCGTCAGCCCGGGCACCAGCTGCGGGCCGCTCGAACTGGACAGCAGCAGCACAGCCATGAGCCCGGTCGCGATGCCGACCAGCGCCAGCAGCACCTCGTGCACGAGGCCGGTCACCAGGTCGCGGTCGCGTTCGTCGGAGAACAGCCGCATGTTCACCGACAGCCGGCCTTCTTCCAGGGCCGCGCCGATCCGGTCGACGCGGCGGGGCAGGCGGCGGAGCACCGGCAGCAGGGCGGTGAATTCGTCGGTGACGGTGCGGCGCAGGGTTTCCGGGCGCAGGCCGATGCGTTCGGTGGCGAACGCGCGGGATTCGGCGACGAGGTCGAAGTCCGGGGCCAGCGTCGCGAGGGTGCCTTCCATCGTCGCCAACGCGCGGAACACGGCGGCGATCGGCGGCGGTACGGCCAGGCGGAATTCGGCGATGACCCGGAACAGGCCGGTGAACAGGTCGAGGCCGGGGCTCCGGCCGGGTCCGAAGTGCCGGGCGAGCAGGGCTCCCAGCGCGCGTTCCAGGCGTTGTTCGTCGAGATCGTCCGGACGGTCGACGATCTCCAGCAGCCCGTCGCGGACACCGGCCGGGTCGCCTCGGTCGATGGCAGGCAGCAGGGCTTGCAGACCGGCGCGTAGGCCGGTGTCGAGGCGGCCGACGGACCCGAAGTCGAGCAAGCCGAGGGTGCCGTCTTCGAGCAGCAAAACGTTGCCAGGGTGCGGATCCGCGTGGAACACCCCGCCGAGCAGCACCTGGTCGAGCAGGCCGCGCAGGAAGGTGCGGGCGAGTTCCTCGCGGGAACGGGCGGAACCGGTGGCGAGCGGTTTGCCGTCGAGCCGACGCAGCACCAGAACGCGCTCTGTGGACAGTGCTTTGTGGACAGTCGGCAAGGTGATGCCGGGGACCGGATGTGCGGCGATGGCGTCGATGTTCGAGGCTTCGGTGCGGAAATCGAGTTCGTCCTCAAGGGACTCGGCGAATCCGTCGGCCAGGTCCAGTACGCCGAGCGAACGTGCCCAGCCAGCTCGTTCGTACAGCACGGCGGCGAGGCGGCGGACGATGTCGATGTCGCGTTCCACCTGCTCACGGATCCCGGGCCGCTGCACCTTCACGACGACCTCGGCGCCGGACCGCAGCCGCGCGCCGTAAACCTGCGCGATCGACGCCGCGGCAAGGGGTTCGTCGTCGATGTGGGCGAAGGCGGTGAGGTCGATTTCCTCGCGCAGCAACGCGCGCACCTCGTCTTCGGGCGCGGGCGGGACCTGATCGTGCAGCCGGCTGAGTTCGCGGATGTACACCGGCGGCAGGAGATCCGCTCGCGTCGAGAGCAACTGGCCGAGCTTCACGAACGTCACGCCCGCTTCTTCGAGCGCCAGCCGCAGCGACCGGGCGAGTTTCGCGGAGCCGTCGGGTCCCGCGGTGCGGCGGCCGGTGAGGAACGAGCCGAGGCCGTGGCGGATCGCGATGCGCATGATCCGCGAGTAGCGACGGGCGCGGGCCGCGCGGGACCGCAGCGACCGCATCCGGGCGAACAAGCCCGGCCCGCCGGACGGAACCGCGATTTCGGCGACGAAAAGGACTAACAGCGTCACCGCGAGCGCGCTGCCGGCCAGCGGGATCAGCAGTCCGATCGCGACCCCGGCGTTGGTCAGCACGGCGATCGGGAACAGCCGGATGACGGCGCCCGCGACGAGCCAGCCCGCGAGCGCCGCGCCGAGCGCCCGGACGAGACCGACGCGCACCCCGAGCACTTTGCGGGCCGCGGCGACGAGCGGCCACAGCACGACGACGTAGGCCAGGAGGCCGAGCAGCAGCGTTTGCATGCCGAAAAGCACACCATCGCGGCGGCTCCCGCGGATCCAGCCGGGGCGGGACGGACCTCCCTCTCGCGGGGGAGCGTCCTACTTTCGGACGTAGTCGCCCCGGTGGTGAACTTCTAACGTCGTCGAGCGGACAAGGGTTGCTTGCTTTCTCGATGAGGTACGGAGGACACGATGCACGCACGAGGGTTCCGGCGGATCGCCGCACTGGCCGTGGCGACCGCCGCTCCGCTGGGTTTCGGCCTGGCGACCGCACCCGCCGCGTCCGCCGCCGCGGCGACCACCGTCTACTACAGCTCGGCGGGCGCGCCGGACTACGTCGCCCAGATCGACCAGGGCGCGGCCAACTGGAACGCCGCGGTCAGCGACGTCCAGCTGGTGAAGGACGAGGGCAAGGCGACGGTGAAGATCCACGAGGTCACCAGCGGCGGTTCGTACACGCAGACCGACGGGCACGGCAACGGCGACGTCTACCTGGACACGAGCCAGGTCGCCGAGGGCTACGACCCGACCCGCATCGCCGCGCACGAACTCGGCCACAACCTCGGGCTGCCGGACCACTACGAGGGGCCGTGCACGGAGCTGATGTCGGGGCACGGGCCGGGCACGTCCTGCACGAATGCCAAGCCGGACGCGCAGGAAACGGCGAAGGTGCAGCAGTTGTGGGCCAACGGGGTCCGGGCTGTGGGGACTCGGGTCACGACGACTGTCTACTGAGGACTCGTGAGTGCTGCTGCCGGTGAGAACCGGCGGCAGCACTCACGACACCCCCTACTCCGCCTGCAGCACGAAGAACAAACAACTCGGGCTCACGCACAACATCCGGTAGTCCTCCGGGAACAACGCCTCCGCCTCCGGCACCGGTTTCGGCTCGCTCAGCACCGAAATCCGGAACCCGCCGGCGGTGAACGCGTCGGTCATCGCGTGCAGCGGCCGGTTCCAGAAGCTCATCGGCATGGTGCGGCCGTCGATCTCCCAGGTCTCGGTCCACTCGTAAGTCGCCGAATAGTCGGTCTTCTGCCCGGCTTGGCGCTGCAGCATGTGGATCGCGTACGGATGGTCGACCACCACGATCAGCCGTCCGCCGGGCTTGAGGACGCGGTGGAACTCGCCGAGCGTCGGGCCCCAGTCCTCCAGGTAGTGCAGCACGAGCGAGGCGACGACGTCGTCGAACGCGTTGTCCGCGTAGGGGAGTGGCTCGGCGACGTCGGCGACGCGCAGGTCCACGTCGGGGCCGAGCCGCTGGCGGGCGATCTCGAGCATGCTGCTGCTGAGGTCGAATCCGGACACCTCCGCGCCGCGTTCGCGCAGCGAGACAGTCAGCGGCCCGGCGCCGCAGCCCGCGTCGAGAATCCGCCGCCCGGCCACGTCCCCGGCCAGCGCCAGCACGGCGGGCCGCTCGTAGTAGGCGTTCTGGATTTCGGTGTCCGACATGGCGGTGTAGCTCTCGGCCAGCAGATCGTAATCGTTGACGACGGCGCTTTCTTCCGGAGGCATGCGACCCACAGTGCCAGAAAATCGGCGGCCGGGTCCCGCCCTGGAGGGAGGCGCCCGCCGGGGCCGCCTGTCAGGATTGGCGGGTGCGTTTCATCCGTCCGCTGGTCAGCGGGGTCACCTATCGCCGGTGGGTGTACTTGATCCTCGGCGCGGCGCTCAGCGTGCCGTACCTGCTTCTCGCGATGATCGCGATGCCGTCGCTGATGCCGTTCACCACGACCGTGGGATGGGCGAGCCTCGCCGGATTCGTCGTGACGCTCGCCGTGCTGGCCGCGACCGCGTTCCTGCCCGCGGTGCGAGTGCTGGAGGCGGCGGCGGTGCGGGAACTGCTCGCCCAGCCCGCGCCCGGACGCGGACGGCTGCGGTGCGCGGCGATGTTCGTGCTGCACGTCGGGTCCGGGCTGATTGCCGGCCTCGCGACGCTCGCGGTGCCTGCCGGATTCGGGTTCGCGATCAACGCGGTCTTCACCGGTCGGCTTGTCGACACGCCGGATTTCCAGCTGACGGTTCCGCGCGGCTGGGCCTCGGCGTGGCTGCCCGCGGCGTTCATTGCGGCTTTCGTCGTGCTGATCTACGTCGTGTGGGGCGTCGGCGGACTGCTGCGCCGCGCGGCGGCCCGATTGCTCGGCTGGTCCGCCGCCGAACGCATCGCACAGCTCGAACGCCGCACCGATCTGCTCGCCGAACGCACCCGGCTCGCGCGCGAACTCCACGATTCCGTCGGCCACGCGCTTTCCGTGGTCACGCTGCAAGCCGGAGCCGCGCGGCGGACGCTGCACACCGATCCCGGCTTCACCGAGGAAGCGCTCACCGCGATCGAGGAATCGGCCCGCACCGCGCTCGACGACCTCGACCACGTGCTCGGCCTGCTCCGCGACGAAGCCCGCGACCGGACGCCGCACGCGGGTCTCGTCAACCTGCCCGCGCTGATCACCGTGACGCAGCAGTCCGGCACGGATTGCCGCTACGAGGTGCGGGGCGATGTCGCCGCGGTGCCGGCGGTGGTTTCCCGTGAGGTGTACCGAATTCTGCAGGAATGCCTCACCAACGCGGTGCGCTACGCGGGGAAGGTGCCGGTCAGCGTCGCACTGGCGGTCGCGGACGGGCAGGTGCGGGCCGCGGTCGCGAACCCGCTCGGCTCGGCCCGGCCGTCGCGCGCCCGGGGCGGCCGCGGTCTGCGAGGCATGGCGGAGCGGGCGGAACTGGTGGGTGGCAAGCTGTCGGCGGGACCGGTGGGCGAAAACTGGGAGGTCGTGGTGACGGTGCCTTGGGGGAACCGGTGAGCGTGCGAGTCCTGCTGGTGGACGACGAACGGCTGATCCGGGCCGGGCTGCGGGCGATCGTGGACAGCGAACCGGACCTGACCGTGGTCGGCGAGGCCTCCGACGGCGCCGAGGTGCCCGGACTGGTCGCGCAGCTGCGGCCGGACGTCGTGCTGATGGACGTGCGGATGCCCGCGGTGGACGGAATCCGCGCGACCGGACATCTTCTGTCCACTATGGACGAACCACCGAAGGTGATCGTGGTGACCACCTTCGAAAACGACGACTACGTGTACGACGCGTTGCTCGCCGGAGCGAGCGGATTCCTGCTGAAACGCGCTCGGCCGGAGGAGATCGTGGCCGGGATCCGGACGGTGCTGGCGGGGGATTCGCTGCTGTTCCCGGCCGCGATCCGGGGAATGGCGGCGCGCCGCGCCCCGGGTGCGGTCGCTCCGCTGGACTTCCTGACCGAACGGGAACGCGACGTGCTGCGGCTGATGGCGGCCGGACTGTCCAACGGGGAGATCGCCGCGGAGCTGTTCCTGGGGCTGCAGACGGTGAAAACGCACGTCGGGAACGTGCTGTCGAAGCTGGGCGCGCGGGACCGCACGCAGGCGGTGATCCGGGCTTACGAGTCGGGCTTCGTCACGCCGACCGGCTGATGGCGACGTCCCGGCCGATGCCGCGCAGCACCTCGACCCGGTCGCTGCCGGGGCGGCTGAGGACCCAGCTGGATCCGGGCACCGCTTTGGCGCGTTTCTTCAGCGGTGCGAGCAGCCGGGAAGCGTCCCGATAGGACGGAATGGCGCCGCTCCCGCACACGAGCGTCGCCAGCGACACCGTGACCGGCATGCCCTCGGCAGACCAGTGCGTGTCCAGCAAAGCTGCGGCGACCGTCCCGATCTCGTCGACATCGCACACGATCAGGAAATCGTCCCCGCCGACATGGCTCACGCGCATGCGCGGCAGCCGTCCGGCGAGGTCGGTGAGAGCTTCGCCCAGGGCGCGGATCAGGTCGTCGCCCGCGGCGAAACCGGCGTTGTCGTTGACCGACTTGAACGCGTCGACGTCCAGCCAAGCCGCCACGAACTGCTCCCCGCTGGCGATCCGGCGTTCGACGTCGCGCGCCGCCGCTTCGCTGCCCGGCAACCGGGTGAGCGGACTGAGCGTCACCGCCTCCTCGACCTTCGCCTCGGCGACGCCACGCACGACCTCGGTCACCAGCACCACGCCGAGGCAATGCCCGGACGCGTCGACCACCACGACGTCGTCCCCGGTGCGGCCCCAGTCGGCGTCGGTGACCAGTTCGAGGAACTCCAGCGCGCTCGCGCCCGCCTCGATCAGGTGCGGTTTGTCCGCAAGCCTTGCCGCGGAACGCTTCGCGTGCAACGCATGCCCGTACGGACCGGTGATGGTCACGAGGAAGCGCGTCCGGTCGACTGACCACTGTGGACGGTTGTCCGCGTCGACGCCGACCACGCCGCTCGGCGCGTCCGCGGCGGCGAGCACCTCGCGGACGTCGTCGCAGGTGGCGTCGACCGGCAAGGTGGTGGCCGGGCGCAGGAAATCACCGACGCGCGGGGCCTGCGGCGGCGCGGGCGAGCGCCGGTCCTCCGGGACGACCGCGCCGGCGGCGGGCGCGGACCGGTGCGCGGCGGGCGGCGCGAGCAGATTGCCCTGCGCGATCCGGACGCCGAGGTGCTGCGCCGCGTCGAGCTGCGACTCCGTCTCGATCCCGGTCGCGACCAGCCGGATGTTCGTGCGCGTCGTGAAGTGCAGCAGCGCCTCGACAACCGCTGTCGACGCCGGGTCGCCGGGCAGGCCGCGCAGCACGCTGCGGTCGAGTTTCACCAGGTCCACCGGGGACTGCGCGAGCAGCGCCAGCGGCAGGTCGCCGCGGCCGAGCCCGTCGAGCGCGAGCCGGAAGCCCTGCTCGGTGAGCGCGCGCATGCCGTCGAGCAGGCGGCCGGTGGGCAGATGCGTGAACGGCGGCCCGACCTCGAGCACCACGTCGCGGGTGCGTCGTCCGGCCGCGCCGAGTTCGGCGATCAGCTCGTCGAACGCCTCCGTCGGCGACGCGAGCGTGCGCGCGGAGAGGTTGAGGTGCAGCGGGAGCGCGCTGGGCCGCTCGGCTTCCTGGCGCACCGCGGCGGCGGCCAGCCCGAGGTCGACCTCGGTGAGTCTGCCCGCGCGACGGGCCTCGGCGAGCAGTTCGTGCGCCGTGCCCCGGCCCGGCCGGGCCAGCGCTTCGTACGCGACGACCCCGCCGGTGTGCAGGCTGTACATCGGCTGGAAGGCGAATCGGACCGCTCGCAGCGTCGTCACGGGGGCGATACTCGCATCGCCGAAGGGGGCTGCGAAACCGTTGTCAGCTGATGTTCACCAGGGCGGCACTTTGGCCACCGGAACGGCCTAACAAAATGCTTTCGCGTTCCCTCGATCGGGAACGGGAAAATTCCCGGCACCGTGTCAGCCGAGCAACCTCCGGCGGATCCCGGCCGGAGCGGTGCGAAACAGGTTTGCCATGGTCGCGGCGGTGCCGGGAAGGTCGGCGCGACCGGAGGTGAACGCGCGCTGCGCCGGGACCGGAAGATCGAAGAACAGGTCGAAAAATTGCGCCGACTGGGCGGGTGACATTCCGCACAATGCACGGAGTCCGTGGCGGCGCAAGGCATGCACAGCGCGCGCTTCGGCCGGCCACAATGCCTTCCGGGCAGCGCTGGCCGCTGCTGCTGGACCCGCGTCGAACGAGTCCGCGAGCGCATCCGCGACGCGAGGCGCGAGCTGCAACGCGGTCGCGAGGCTGTAGCCGGTCGCCGGGTGCACGAGTCCGCCCGCGACCCCGAACGGCACCGCCTGGCCGCGCTTCGGCAGCGGGACGTCGAGCACGATCCGCACCCGCTCGACCCGGCCCGCGGGACGGATTCCCTCCGCTTTGAGCCGGGTGTGCAGCCGCTGGGCCAGTTCGGACACCGGGAGCCCGGGTTTGCGGGCCAGAGACGTCTCCTCGACGAGTACGGAGCCGTCGCCGAGGGGCAGCAGATAGCGAAAGCTGTCCGTGCCGTCGCGCCAGTCCATGAACACCGCGGTGTCGGCCGGAGCCAGTCGCGCTGCTTGGTCTGCGGGCAGCACGAGCCCGTATGCGGTCTGCTCGGCGCGCGGGGCACGCAGGTTGGGCGCGCCGGACGCGTCAACGAACACCGCGGCCGCCAGCCGTCGACCGTCGGCGAGCAGGACCGTCGAACCGTGCGGCCCGTGCTCCGCGCCGGTCACCTTGCCCGGGACGACCTGGACCTTCGGCTCGGTGAGCCACTCGCGCAGACCGGCGTTGTCGAGTACCCGATAGGCCCGGTCGACCCGGTGCTCGCGGGTCCCGAACGCGAGCGTCGTCGCCGGAGCCGCCGCGATGGCTTTGTCCGGCAGCTCAGGCACTTCGTCCGCCCACAGTCCGTAAGTGTTCGGCCACCTTCGGTGCGGAACCGGGTCGAGCACGGCCGTTTCCAGCCCTCGCCGGGCGCACGCGGCCGCCAGCGCCCGTCCGGCCGGGCCGCCGCCCGCCACCAGCACGTCGGTCATCCCGCAATCCTGCCGGACGGCCGGATACGGTGGGACACATGGACGAGACCGATCCGAGGGCAGCGCGCCGGGACCCGGCGAACGGGGCAGGCGGGTTCACCGATCTGGCGACCAGCCCGTTCCGCGTCGACCGCGACCGGATCACCGCGTCGCCGTTCTTCGCGCGGCTCGGCGGGGTCACCCAGGTGGTCAGCGCGGGCGGGGCCGGGCTGCTGCACAACCGGCTGACGCACAGCCTGAAGGTCGCGCAGGTCGCGCGCGGGATCGCGGAGCGGATCACCGGGTCGAGCGAGTCGGCCGAACTGGCCGCGAAACTCGGCGGCTGCGACCCGGACGCGTGCGAGGCCGCCGCGCTCGCGCACGACCTCGGGCACCCGCCGTTCGGCCACCTCGGCGAACAGACCCTGGACCGGATCGCGCGGCACCGCTTCGGCCTCGCCGACGGTTTCGAGGGCAACGCGCAGTCTTTCCGCATCATCACCACGACGGACGTGCGCGGCCCGTCCGCCATCGGCCTGGACCTGACCACCGCGGTCCGTGCCGCGGTCCTGAAATACCCGTGGGCCCGCCTGCATTACCCGCAGCCGCACCCGACCCAGATGCCGTCACAGCCCCGTGGCGCCGCCGAGCCGGACGATGCTCCCGGCACCGGCGCGAGCAAGTTTTCCGCCTATGTCACGGAACTGGACGACTTCGAACAGGCGCGCGCCCCGTTCGCCGGGCGGATCGAGCCGTGGCAGCAGACGGTGGAAGCGTCCGTAATGGACACTGCCGACGACATCGCGTACGCGATCCACGACCTGCAGGACTTCCACCGCATCGGCGTCCTGCAGCATGCACCGGTTGCCGCGGAGCTGGGGGAGTGGCTGGCGCACGCCGTCGATCTGGCCTCTTTGGACGATGCCCGGCTGACCGCGGAAATCCGCCGCCCAGGCCGTTCCCTGGAGCGGATGCGCCGCCGGATGCACCTGAAGGACAGCTGGATCGTGGACGACGACGCCTTCGCCGCGGCCGTCGCCCGAGTCCAGCGTGAACTCGTCGACGGCTTGCTCGCAGACGGTTTCGACGGCTCGACCGAAGCCGAACAAGCGACCGCCGCGTTTTCCGCGAACTGGATGGCGCGGCTGGTGGACGGAGTTTTCGTCCTGTCGTCGCCCCCGACGCGGTCCGGCCACGTCTCGCTGCGGCCCGCGCAGTGGCACGAGGTGCAGGTCCTGAAGTTCGTCCACCGGCGATTTGTGTTGCTGCGCCCCGATCTCGCCCTGCATCAGCGCGGCCAGGCCAGTCTGGTCACGACGTTGGTGGACGCGCTGGACGCCTGGCTCCTGGACCGCGACGAGGCCTCCCGGCTGCCCCGTCGACTGCACGACCTCCTGGAACTGGCGCACGGCGAGTACTCGGACCTGGCCCGGACCTCGCCGGAATTGCTCGTCGGCGCGACCGGCGAGCGAATCGAGGGCGCGGACGCGGTGCGCGGGCTGGCTCGCGGCCGGGCAGTCGTGGACTTCGTGGCTTCGCTGACGGACAAGCAGGCAGTGACGCTGCTGGACGCGTTGTCGGGGCGGTCGAGCCAGCCTTGGTCGGATTCCTTTGTGCTGTAAATAGGTTGCGGGGGCGGTGTCTGATCAGCACGGTAGGCGGATGTCTTTGGTGATCCGGGAAGCCGGTGCCGACGATTGGCCGGGGATCTGGCCGATCATCCGGGATGTAGTGACCGAGCAGCAGACCTTTCCCTACGACCCGGCCATGAGTGAAGCGGACGCACGTTGGCAGTGGCTGGTGCCCGCCCCGGCGCGGGTCGTGGTCGCTGTTGCCGGGGATCGGGTGCTGGGCACGGCGAACATGTACGCGAACCGGCCGGGCCCGGGAAGCCATGTCGCGTCGGGGAGCTTGATGGTGTCCCGTGATGCGCGCGGCTCCGGAGTGGGGCGGGCGTTGGTTGCCGACCTGATCTCGTGGGCGCGGCGGGCCGGGTTCGCGGCGGTTCAGTTCAATGCGGTGGTGGAGACCAATGTGCACGCGATCCGGTTGTACGAGAGTTTGGGGTTCGTGACGTTGGGCGTCGCGCCGGGGGCGTTTCGGCATCCGGTGGAGGGGCGGGTCGGGTTGCGCATCATGTGGCTGGACTTGTGATTCGCTTCGCGGGCGGTTTCGTTGTCCGCCCATGCGGACGAGGACGATTACTGGACCGCGATCGGACACGGATCGGACGACGACTTCCTGGACTCGATCGCCGTGTCGGCGGACGTCATCGCGGTGACGGGTCCGTCCGGGAAGTGGGGCTGCTGGGGCGAACGCGGTACCGAGGTGGCGCTCGGCGGGCGAGGGCCGGTTCCGGACGAGTACGCGGCTGCGCTGGCAGAGAACTACGGGACCGGGTGAACGGCGCGCCTTGAGCGGCTGGGGAATGGGAAGCGGGAGATCTCGGATGCCGTTGTATCGGGTCGTCTCCGAGGAAGACCGGCCGGACTTCGTGCTCGCCTTCGAGTCGCTCTCCGGTTTCTTTGTCGACGAGACAACCGCCGGAAAGGCAGTCCTCGAAGGCATCAGCGGCGCGGCCCCGCCGGTGACTGTGGACGATGCGGTCATCGAGGTGGTCGGCGATTCCGGAAAAGCGATCGGCAGTTACTGCCTCGGCCGTCTCGAACTGCGGCCGAAGAACATTTCCCAGGCGCCCGACGGGTCGATCAGCCTCGAAGTCCGGTGCGGTGGCGGCGAACCGTATCCCCACGCGCAGGAGATCTGGGCGCGATGGAGCCGCGGCTCGATCCTGCCTCGCGAGTGGACGCGGTATCCCGCGACCCAGCACGGCGACTGGCTGCACGTCGTACAAAACGCGTGGTTCACCTCAGGAAAGCGCGCGCTGCGATACGGCACAGGTGACATCGTCATCGACGGGCAGGGCCTGTCGTCGGAGGATTCGTTCTACTGCGCCATCGGCGAGGCGGCGAACGGCCCAGGCGGTTACTTCGGCAGCAACTTGGACGCGCTCGACGACTGTGTCCGGAACGGATCCGAGACAGGACACCACTATTCGGTGGTCTGGAATGCCGCCGAAACCTCCCGCCGGGTCCTGGGCGAGGACTTCGTGACCGCGGTCACGGAAATCTTCGGCGCGCACCGAGTCGCACTGCGCTGACCGGCGAATCCGGTGCCCGGCCGCGCGGACAGGAGACGGCTGGCTCGGCCGAACGGCCTACGACGTCCGGCGGGCAACGGATATTGCCTGACCAACGTCACCCCAACGGCCGTTTTTCCCGGACAGAAGTGGTACTTAGCTGGATCCAGCCGGTGATCACCGGCGTTGGCCAGCGTGAGTCGGGGCACGCGGTGTGAGATCGGAGGCGCACGTGCGTCGTACCCGTTCACCTAGAGCCTCGACAAGGACCGCCAGAAGACGGACGGGCGTGGTCGCCGCGGCGGTGCTCGCCGCCGGGCTGGCGACACCGCCCATCGCCGGAGCGCAGGAGTCCACTGCGGACGCCACTGCGAAAAGCCAGATCTCGGCATTGCAGGCGGTCAAAGCCGGACAGACCGCGACTGAGTCCAAAATAGACAGCAAACTGCTCGTCCAGGAGAAGATGCGCACGCGGAGCCTGAGCGCGGCCGCGTTGCCGGGAATCGCCAAGGCCGCGGACAAAGCGCTGGTCGACATCCGCGTCACGAAGGTCAGCGACGGGCTCGTCAACGACCTGCGCGAGGCCGGGGCCGAGGTGCGCGCGGTGTCGAGCACGGCGGCGAGCATCCGCGCCGAGGTTCCGCTGACCGCCTTGCCGGAAATCGCGAAGCGCGACGACGTGAAGCATGTCGAGGCCGCGGATCAGGCGATGACGGCGCGGCAGCGGGAAAACACCAAGGATGACAAGGAAACCAAGCAGCAGAAGGCTGACCGCATCGACCGGCAGCTCAAGGAAGCGATCGGAACCAAAACGCAGGTAGTCAGCGCGGGCGACCGGGCGCACAACGCGGACACAGCGCGCCAGCAGTTCGGCGTGACCGGCACCGGCGTGAAGGCGTGCGCGCTGTCCGACGGGGTCGATTCGCTCGAGGTTTCCCGCGCCAAGGGCGAGCTTCCGGCGGTCGATGTCCTGACCGGACAAGCCGGCAGCGGCGACGAGGGCACGGCGATGCTGGAGATCATCCACGACCTCGCCCCGAACGCGAAGCTCGGTTTCGCCACGGCGTTCACCTCCGACGCGAGTTTCGCCGACAACATCCGCAAGCTGCGTTTCGAAGCGCATTGCGACGTCATCGTCGACGACGTCATTTACTTCAAGGAATCCCCTTTCCAGGACTGGATCATCGCGCAAGCGGTGAACGACGTGACGGCCGACGGCGCGCTCTACTTCTCCTCCGCGGGCAACGAGGGCAACGTCGCCGACGGCACCGCGGCACACTGGGAAGGCGACTTTGTCGATTCCGGAACCTCGATCGGCAAATACGCCGGCACGGCGCACAACTTCGCGGGCGCGGCCGGAAAGCAGGTCTTCGAACCGATCTCGGACGCGTCGTCGGCCAACATCCCGGTGACGCTGCACTGGTCCGACCCGCTCGGCGCGGCCGCCGACGACTACGACCTCTACCTCCTCGACGCGCGCGGCAACGTCGTGAGCTTCAGCCAGGACGTCCAGAACGGCACCCAGGACCCGTACGAGCAGCTGGCCACCCCGCTGTTCGGCGGCACCGGCCTGCGGCTCGCCGTGGTGAAGTTCTCCGGGGCCAGCCGGTATCTCTCCCTGACCGCGTTCGGCAGCCGGTTCCGCGATTCCGCGGACGGGCTCAAGGCGTACTCCACACCGGGCGCGGTCGTCGGCCACGCGGCGGCGCGCAAGGCGTTCGCGGTGGCGGCGGCACCGGCCGAAGCGGCGTTCGGACGGCCGCTCGAACCGGGCGACCCGGCGAACCCGACCGGACCGTATCCGGCGGCGTATTCCGCTGCCAGCAAGGCGGAACGGTTCAGCTCGGACGGTCCGCGACGCGTGTTCTACGAAGCCAACGGAACGCCGATCACGCCGGGCGACGTGTCCTCGACCGGCGGAGAAGTACGGCAGAAGCCGGAAATCACCGCGGCGGACGGCGTGCACACCTCGGTGAGCGGGTTCGACCCGTTCTTCGGCACCTCGGCCGCCGCCCCGCACGCGGCCGCGATCGCGAGCCTGGTGCTGTCCGGCAACCCCGGACTGTCCTCTTCGGACATTCGCGAGGCGTTCCTGAAAACCGCGGTGGACATCGAAGCGCCGGGAACGGACAACCTCACCGGTGCCGGAGTGTTGTTGGCGGACAAGGTGTTGGCGTACACCGGAGCCAGCCCGC
The DNA here is from genome assembly GCF_040610415.1 of Amycolatopsis sp. NPDC004079. Lineage (NCBI taxonomy): Bacteria > Bacillati > Actinomycetota > Actinomycetes > Pseudonocardiales > Pseudonocardiaceae > Amycolatopsis > Amycolatopsis sp. NPDC004079. Next base: position 81,322 of record NZ_JBEXMH010000008.1, read on the forward strand.
AGCCGTACGCGGAGGCCGGCCAGCCGACGGTCCGCGGCCCCAACGGCGGCAGCACGCTCAACCCCGGTGACACCGCGACCGTCACGCTGCCGGTGAAGAACAACGGCGACGGTGCCGCGGTGTCCACGAGCGTCGTGCTCACTTCGCCGACCCAGGGCGTCACGATCGAACCGCGGGCGAAGTCGTACGGCACGATCAGCCCGGGACAGACCGGAATCAACGATTTCACCGTCACGGTTCCGGTGAACCAGCAGCTCGGCTCGCCGGTGGTGCTCAACGCGAAGGTGACGTTCGCGGGGTCGTACTCGCCGCGCACCAGCACGTATTCGCTGCCGGTCGGCACGCCGTCGCCGGTTTCGCAGGCGTTCGCCTACGCGGGCCCGGTGGTCGCGATTCCGGACAACTCGCCGCTCGGCGCTTCGGTCCCGCTCGTGGTCAGCGGTGTTGGCCCCGCCTCGAAGGTGTCGCTCTCGATCGACGGCGCCACCTGCACCGCTGCGGAGAAGGCGACCACGGTCGGCATCGACCACACCTATGTGAACGACCTGGTCGGCACGCTGACGTCGCCGTCCGGCGCGACGGCGACGCTGTTCCAGAAGGGCGGCGGCAGCGGCAACAACCTCTGCCAGGTGGTCTTCGACGATTCGGCGACCAAGCTGTTCAGCTCGACCGGGTCCGCGGACGCGCCGTTCACCGGCACCTACCGGCCGGTGACGCCGCAGACCCAGGCGGGCGTCTCGGCGGACGGCACCTGGACGTTCAAGGTCGTCGACACCGCGGGCGGCGACACCGGTTCGATCCGCAGCGTTTCGCTGCACGTCAACGGGTACGTCCCGGCCGGGCATCCGGCGGACGTGCACAAGACGGTGACCACGGGGCCGGTGCGGCCTCAGCTCGCCTGAGAAGGATGCGGGGCCGTCGCCAAGCGCGGCGGCCCCGTACCGTTTCCGGCATGGCACGGCAGGTCGCGGGCGGCGGGCGGGCGGTGGAAGTCCCGCCCGAACGGCTCGACGGCTGGTTCGCGCGCTTCGCCGAACGCAACGACGGCGTGCGCACCACGCTTCTCACCGCGACCGAAGTGCGAATCACCGCGGAGAACGGCACCACGGCCACCGCGACTGTCTCGTTTGGACCGTTGGCAGCTCAAGGCGAGCACCCCGGGCTGGCCGTGGAGCCATTGATCCGGCACGCACAAACGCCAAGACTCATCGCGCTGCTGCTGGTCCGCAAAGGCGGCCATTCGCTCGGACTCGCCTACGACGGCCGCGTGGTCCTCTCCAGAACAGACCGCCACCACGTGCAAGGCCGAACCGCGGCGGGCGGCTGGTCGCAGCAACGCTTCGCGCGCCGCAGGGAAGGCCAGACGCGGGCCGCACTGCACTCGGCCGCTCAGGACGCGTACGAAGTCCTGCTGTCCAGACTGTCCGAAGTGGACGCTGTGGTGCTCGGCGGAGACCGGCGGGCACTCGGCGAACTGCGCGCCGACCGACGGCTCGCCAAGCTGTTCGACCGGGCCGAGCCGCGCGTGCTGGAGATCCCCGAACCGCGCCGCGAGGTGCTGGCCGAGGCGGCACAGCGGGCACGCGCCGTGGAGCTGGTGGTGAGGGAGCCGACAGCGGGGCCTGAGTGAATCCGGACACGGCCGCGAAAACCGTTCGACGCCGACCCGTACACTGGGCTCGTGGTCATCAGGGCATTGGTGCGGATTCAGAGAGAATAACCGCCCGCCCCGCATCGCACGCGGTGCCGGGGCACTCCAGCACGTCCATCTGACCGCCCCCGTCTCCGGGAGTTCTCTTGATCACGGCCACCGGCCTTGAGCTGCGCGCCGGTTCGCGCATCCTGCTCAACGGCGCCACCCTCCGCATCCAGTCCGGCGACCGCATCGGCCTCGTCGGCCGCAACGGCGCGGGCAAGACCACCTCGCTCAAAGTCCTCGCGGGCGAGGGCGAACCGCACGCCGGCGACGTCCGCCGCAGCGGCGAACTCGGCTACCTGCCGCAGGACCCGCGCGAGGGCGACCTGTCGGTCACCGCGAAGGACCGCGTGCTGTCCGCGCGCGGCCTCGACAGCCTGCTGCGCGACATGGAAAAGGCGCAGACCGCCATGTCCGAGCTGGTCGACGAGAAGCTACGGGACAAGGCGATCAACCGCTACGCGCGGCTCGAGGAGCGGTTCTCCTCGCTCGGCGGGTACGCCGCGGAGAGCGAAGCGGCGCGGATCTGCTCGAACCTCGGCCTCGCCGACCGCATCCTCGCCCAGACGCTGAGCACGCTGTCGGGCGGCCAGCGCCGCCGCGTCGAGCTGGCGCGGATCCTCTTCGCCGCCGCCGAGGCGGGCGCGGGCGGCAAATCCGAGACGATCCTGCTGCTGGACGAGCCGACCAACCACCTCGACGCCGACTCGATCAACTGGCTGCGCGGCTTCCTCAAGCAGCACGAAGGCGGCCTCGTGGTGATCAGCCACGACGTCGAGCTGCTCGGCGACGTCGTGAACAAGGTGTGGTTCCTCGACGCCACGCGCGGCGAGATCGACATCTACAACATGAGCTGGCAGCGCTACCTCGACGCGCGCGCCACCGACGAGAAGCGCCGCCGCCGCGAGCGCGCGAACGCCGAGAAGAAGGCGTCCGCGCTGCAGGCGCAGGCCGCGAAGCTCGGTGCGAAGGCGACCAAGGCCGTCGCGGCCAAGAACATGGCCCGGCGCGCGGAGCAGATGCTCTCCTCGCTCGACGAGACGCGCCAGGCGGACAAGGTCGCCCGGATCAAGTTCCCGGAACCCGCCTCGTGCGGGCGCACGCCGCTGACCGCGGACGGATTGTCCAAGTCGTACGGTTCGCTCGAGATCTTCACCGGCGTCGATCTGGCGATCGACCGCGGCTCGAAGGTCGTGGTGCTCGGATTGAACGGCGCCGGAAAGACGACATTGCTCCGGTTGCTCGGCGGAATGGAAACGCCGGACACCGGATCCGTCGAACCGGGTCACGGATTGCGTTTGGGCTATTACGCACAGGAACACGAAACTCTCGACCACGAAGCGTCGGTGTGGGAAAACATCCGCCATCTCGCGCCGGACACCGGCGCGCAGGAGCTGCGGAACCTGCTCGGCTCGTTCCTGTTCACCGGCGAACAGCTCGACCAGCCCGCCGGGACGCTGTCCGGCGGCGAGAAGACCCGGCTCGCACTCGCTGGACTCGTGTCCAGCCAAGCCAATGTGCTGCTGCTGGACGAACCGACGAACAACCTGGACCCGGCCAGCCGCGCGCAGGTTCTCGACGCGCTGCGCAGCTTCGCCGGAGCCGTCGTGCTGGTGACGCACGACCCGGGCGCGGTCGAGGCGCTCGAACCCGAGCGCGTGATCCTGCTTCCGGACGGAACCGAGGACCACTGGTCCCCGGATTATCTTGAACTTGTCCAGCTTGCCTGACCGAGTGCGTCCGTTCGGGTGCTTACCGTGTCGGGCAAAGCACTGGAATGGCCCAATGTGATCGCGGTTTCGATCGTTTTACGGCTGTCGTCTGGCAATCCGGCGCGTAGTGTTCGATCATTGCCCCGGCAGGGGCCGCGAATGGCCCGGAACAACCACTCGGCGGGAAGGCGATCGACGTGGCTGATCTCAAGAAAGGCGCGCGGATCACCGGCAACACGCGCGACAAGCTGGCCGCTGACCTGAAGAAGAAATACGAGAAGGGCTCGAGCATCCGGGCGCTGGCCGAATCCACCGGACGGTCCTACGGGTTCGTCCACCGGGTGCTGTCGGAGTCCGGGGTCCAGCTGCGGGGGCGCGGCGGGGCCACGCGGGTCAAGAAGAAGTAGCGTCAGCGCGGCCGTTGCGCGGGGGGCGCGCGGTCGGTCCGGAATCCCGGAAGGTCAGCGCGGCGCCGAGGAGTACCAGCGGGTACACCAGGTAGCCGTACCGGGTGGCCGGAGTGAGAAGGATCAACGCGCCGAGTCCGACGGCGGTTCGCGTCAGTGCAGCGGATCCCGTCGCGGGGGGCCGGCGTGCCAGCCAGATCAGCATCGCCACTGCCGCAAGACCCACCAGCACCAGGGAAATCGCGGTGCCCGCGGGGACGAACTCCGTGATCAGATGCCCGGGCAGCGGGCTCGCCGCGGGGGAGCGGACCGCGCCCATGCCGAGCGGGAAACGGATCACGTGCTCGGTGAACGCCGCCGGGTTCGCCAGATACACCGGCAGATGCAGCGCGATCGTCGTCGCGGCCAGCGCGCCCGCGAAGCGACCCGTTGCGGCCCAAGGATTTTCGCCGCGCGCTCGCCGGTAAACGAAGACCGCGAGCACCGCGGCAGCCGGCGCGACGATGAGTTTCGCGCTGATCACCAGCGCCAGCACGAAACCAGTCCATCCTGGACGGCCGGAAGCGGCGAGCGCGAACGTCAGCACGAGCAGGCCCACGATCGCGAGGTCCGGACCGGCTACCGCCCAGGTCAGGGCGGTGAGCGGACAGGCGATCGCGAGCTGTGCGGCGAAAACCGGAATGCGAGGCCGGTTCAGCAGGTGCCAGGACGCGTACGCGCAGATCACCGCGGCGAGCGCGAACATCCAGCGCGCGTCGGTCAGTGCATTGAGGACTGGATTGCCGCCGAGCAGCGCGCGCGGCAGCCCGAAGACGGTCATCACCGGCCCGTACGGGGTGTAGTCGTTCACTTCCGGTGCGCGGCCGAGCGTCGCGAAGTCGACGTACGGGGTTCCGTGCCGCAGCAACAGATCCGCGCTGCGTTCGATGACCCACACCTCGGGCTGCGCGGCCCAGGAGAACGGGGTGATCAGCCAGTCCGTTCCGGTCAGCCGCCGGATCACCAGCATCGCCAACGGCGCGCACATCGCGAACACGACAACCGCGCCGATACCGATCCAGCGCGACCCGAATTTGCCGTCAGTTTGCATTCCGCGGCGCGCGGAAATCGTCAGCCAGGCGCTGTGCGCGGCGGCCAATCCGTATCCGGCGACGGCGAAATTGCCCCAGATCCGGTAGCCGTAGAACTCCGAAGCGAGTGCGGTGCCGAGCGCGAAGGCGAAGCAGCCGAGATAGAAGACGAGATCCCACGCGACGACGCGCACGGGATGGGCTGTTCCGGCCCGCGCAGGGGCCATCAGCAGTTGCACCCGCGTTTCCTCCCCGGCTCGCCGACCCCGAAACGCCAGGCTACCGAGCCCCGCCGCCTCGGCCCGCACCGCCCGGGCCCAGGTCCGGGAGGGGAACCCCGGGGGAATCGGAGTCCCCGCGGGTTCGCCTCGCCGACATCGGGAAGAATGCCGGGCGTCCCGGTGTTGTGCAGGTCATCTCCGGAAAAAAGTTCAACTAATCTAGAGGTTTTCACGAGCTGGGGGACACTCCAATGGACAACACTTGGGCGCTGCTGAGCTCCGCCATGCGGGCGGGCGACGCGCCGAAAGCGCTGACCCGGGGCACGGTCCGCCGGGTCGCGCGGTTCGCCCGGCCGCACTGGGTGCGGCTGCTGGCCTTCCTGGTGCTCACCGTGATCTCGGCGGTGCTCGCCGTGACGACGCCGGTGCTCGCGGGCAAGGTGGTCGACGCGATCGTCGGCAAGCACGAGCTGAACGTGGTGATCTGGCTGTCGGTCGTGATCGCGGTGCTGGCGATCCTCGACGCCGGGCTCGGCCTCGCCGAACGCTGGCAGTCCGCGCGGATCGGCGAGGGCATCATCCTCGACCTGCGCGTGGCGGTGTTCGAGCACGTGCAGAAGCTGCCGATCGCGTTCTTCACCCGCACCCGCACCGGTGCGCTGGTCAGCAGGCTCAACAACGACGTGATCGGCGCGCAGCGCACCTTCACCGCGACTTTGTCCGGTTTGGTCACCAATGTGATCCAGCTGGTGCTGTCGCTGATCGTGATGGTGTCGCTCTCGTGGCAGGTCACGCTCTTCGCGCTGGTGCTGTTGCCGATTTTCGTACTGCCCGCCCGGCGGCTCGGCCGTCGCATGGCCGGACTGCAGCGCGAGGCCGCGCAACTCAACGCCGGGATGACCACGCAGATGACCGAACGGTTCTCCGCGCCGGGCGCCACGCTGGTGAAGCTGTTCGGCCGGCCGCGCCAGGAGGTCGCCGACTTCGGCCTCCGCGCCGGACGCGTGCGCGACATCGGCGTGCGGACCGCGATGCTGACGCGCTGGTTCATGACGAGCCTGACGCTCGTGTCGGCGCTCGCGCAGGCGCTCGTCTACGGCCTCGGCGGCTACCTGGCGCTCACCGGGAAGCTCGAACCGGGCACCGTGGTGGCGCTGGCGCTGCTGCTGACCCGGCTGTACACGCCGCTGACCGCGCTCGCGAACGTGCGCGTGGACGTGATGACCGCGCTGGTGTCGTTCGAGCGGGTCTTCGAGGTGCTGGACCTGGAGCCGATGATCAAGGAGCCGGCCGAGCCGAAGAAGCTGCCCGAGGGCGGCGTTTCAGTCGAGTTCTCCGACGTCCGGTTCGGCTACCCGGCGGCGGACAAGTTCTCGCTCGCCTCGCTGGAGGACGTGGCCACTTTGGACAGCCGAGGCGGCGACGAGGTGCTGCACGGCCTCAGCTTCCGCGCGGAAGCCGGGCAGATGGTCGCACTGGTCGGTTCGTCCGGCGCGGGCAAATCGACGATCGCTTCGCTGCTGCCGCGGCTGTACGACGTGGACGCCGGTTCGGTGCGACTGTCCGATGTGGACGTCAAGGACCTCAGTTTCGCTTCGCTGCGGGAAACCGTCGGCGTGGTGACCCAGGACGGACACCTGTTCCACGACACGATCCGCTCCAACCTGAGCTACGCGCGCCCGGAAGTCACGGACGACGAGATCTGGGCCGCGCTGGAAAAGGCGCGGCTGGGCGATCTGGTGCGCTCGCTGCCGGACGGACTGGACACGACCGTCGGCGAGCGCGGCTACCGGCTCTCCGGCGGCGAACGGCAGCGGCTCACCATCGCGCGGCTTTTGTTGGCGCAGCCGAAGGTCGTGGTGCTGGACGAGGCTACCGCGCACCTGGATTCGGAATCCGAGGCCGCGGTGGGCGAAGCGCTCACCGGAGCCCTGGAAGGCCGCACGTCGCTGGTGATCGCGCACCGGCTGTCGACCGTGCGGGCGGCGGATCTGATCCTGGTGGTGGAAAACGGGGACATCGTGGAACGCGGCACGCACGACGAACTGCTGGCGAAGGAAGGCCGGTACGCGGAGCTGTACCACACGCAGTTCTCGGAAGAACCCGCCGCGGCATAACCCTGCGGGAAGTACGTGAGGGGAACCCTGAGGGAATCAGATTCCCTCAGGGTTCCCCTCACGTACCTTGTGCACTCTTGCGCGGGGAGCGGGGTCAGCGTAGGGCGGGCACGCGAGGCTCGTACTTGGCCAGCAGCGCCGCGTTCGCCGCGTCGCCGCCCTCCACATTGGAGCTGCGCCACAGCGGAACGTCGAGCCCTTCGGCGGTGCCCCGGTCGTAAACCTCGGCCAGGATCAGGTTCCACAGAAACGCATTGACCACAGTGGACAGCGGCCCGGTGCGCGGCGCGGACGCCGGATAGCTGGCGTCGCCGGGAATCACCAGCGAATCCAGCACCACAGTGCCTTCCTCGGCCAACGTCGTGGCGGACCGGCGCGGTGCGGCGGCCACGCACGCCCGCGACGTCACCGCGATCACCGCGGCTCCCCGGCGGCGCGCACCGGCGGCCAGTTCGACCGGGTACGGATTCACGCCGGACGTGGAGAACACGACCAGCACGTCCTCGGGTCCCGGCGCGCGTTCGGCCAGCACCTCTTCGGCGAGCCCGGAACGGCGTTCGGTGCGCGTGCTGTGCTGCGCGCCGTGCAGCGGCAGCAGTTCCGGGTGGTACACCGGATACACGCAGGCGAGCCCGCCCGCGCGGTAGAACGTCTCGGCGACCGCGGCCAGCGAGTGCCCGGCACCCGCGGTGAAGACCAGCGCGTCGGCCCGGATCACCCCCAGCAGCAGGTCCGCGGCGGCGGACACCTGCGCGGCATTGGCCTCCTCCGCCGCCGCAAGCTGGTCCGAAGTGCTTTTCACGAGATCCGTGGCGCTCACCACACCTGCCCTTCCTCGCGGGTCCGGGCACCGAATCTATCGGGTGGACACGCTTCGTGGTGGATTACCGTGGAGTTGATCGGAATGGGGGTGCCGGTGAACGGGAAACGGCAAGGCGGCCGGACGGATCCGGCCGTGCGGGTGTGGCGGGCCCCCGGGCAGACCCGCGCGGTGGCGCTCGTGCTGCACGGCGGGGCCGAGCGCAGCACCGCGGTCGTCCAGCCGTGGCGGCTGGCGTATCAGCGCATGGTGCCGCTGGCCCGTTCGCTGCACCGGGCCGGAAAACGGCATGGCCTGGAAGTCCGGCTGATGCGGAACCGGCTGTACGGCTGGAACGACCGGATGGAAAGCCCGGTGCCGGACGCCCGCTGGGCCCTGGACCGGATCCGCGCCGACCATCCCGGGCTCCCGGTGGTCCTCGTCGGCCATTCCATGGGCGGCCGCGTCGCGCTGCGGGTCGCCGACGATCCGGCGGTGACCGGGGTGTGCGCGATGGCCCCGTGGACGCCGCAGGGCGAGCCGGTGGACGCCGTCGCGGGCCGCGCGGTGCTCATCGCGCACGGCACCCGCGACCGGATGACCTCGCCCGCCGAGTCCTACGCCTTCGCCGCGCGCGCCCGCGAGGTCACCGACCTGGTGGCGCGGTTCGAGATCGCCGGGGAAGGCCATTCGATGCTCCGCCGTCCCGCGGTCTGGACCCGGCTGATGTGTGCTTTCACACTGGACCGGATCGGAGTGGGCGAGACGGACGAGACTCTCCGTCAGGCCTGGTCCCGCCCTTCCGGCGACCGGTTGCGCATCCCGGGGTAACCGGAGGGCGCGGCCCGGTCGCGAAGGCAGTCGGGACGAAGCGGGAATATCATGGGGAAGGGCTCGAAAGCCCGTTCGGAGGGAGTGTCTTGTCCACGTCACGAGTCGATCCGACAGTGGTCTCGCAGCCGGTGCCCGGCGAATCCCGATGGCCCGGTCTCGCCACGCCGCCGCACTCGCCGTTGCGGGCGCGCGCGGCCGAGGCGCTGTTCCGGCACGCGGTGAAATCGCTGGACGTGCGCGTCACGTTCCCGGACGGCACCGTGCTCGGCGCGGGCGGCCCGGACGCGCCGGAGATGCGCATCCACCGGCCCGCGGCGTTCTTCCACCGGCTCGGGGCCGACGCGAAGATCGGCTTCGGCGAGGCGTACCTGGTCGGCGACTGGACGGCGGACGACCTGGCAGGCGTCCTCACGCCGTTCGCCGAGCGGCTGGCCACGCTCGTGCCGCCGTTCCTGCAGCGGTTCCGCCGGATCGCCGAGCGCATGCAGCCGTCCGAGGAGGAGAACACCGTCGAGGGCGCGCGGTCGAACATCCACCGGCACTACGACCTGTCGAACGACCTGTTCAGCGCGTTCCTGGACGAGTCGATGATGTACTCCTCGGCGCTGTTCGGCCCCGGGGACACGCTCACCCAGGCGCAGCACCGCAAGCTCGACAGCGTGCTCGACTACGCCGGCGTGCGCAAAGGCAGCGAGGTGCTGGAGATCGGCACCGGATGGGGCGAGCTGTCCATCCGCGCGGCCTCGCGCGGCGCGAAGGTCACGTCGCTGACCATCTCGCAGGAGCAGAAGGTGCTCGCCGACGCGCGGATCGCCGAAGCGGGCCTTTCCGACCGCGTCGACGTGCGGCTGTGCGACTACCGCGAGGCCACCGGCGAGTACGACTCGGTGGTCAGCGTGGAGATGATCGAGGCGGTCGGCGCGTCCTACTGGCCGACGTTCTTCTCCACGATCGGCAAGCGCCTGCGCCCCGGCGGGCAGTTCGGCCTGCAGGCGATCACCATGGACCACGACCGGATGCTGGCCTCGGCCAAGTCCTACACGTGGATCCACAAGTACGTCTTCCCCGGCGGCATCATCCCGTCGGTGCAGGCGATCGAGGACGGGATGCGCGAGAACACCCGGCTGAAGCTGGCCGGGATGCGCGAGTTCGGCCAGGACTACGCCCGCACGCTCAAGCTGTGGCGGGACCGCTTCCAGCAGCGCTGGGACGACATCCGCGGCTTCGGGTTCGACGACGTGTTCCGGCGGATGTGGGAGTTCTACCTCGCCTACTCCGAGGCCGGGTTCCGGTCGGGGCATCTGAAGGTCCACCAGTTCGGGTTCGCCGACCCGCGCTGAGGCCGTCTCTCCCCGCCGGGACAACCCGCGTAGGGTCCCGCACGTCCACCGCAGGAGGACTGCGCAGGAGCCTGCGCGGCCACGCACCACCGGATCGGGGAGACAGGCCCATGACGTACGGAGGCGACGACGGCAGGCGGCGGATGCCGCCCGGCCCACCGCAGCCCCCCGCACGCCCGCGCCAGCAGCAGCGGGCGCAGATGATGCCGCTGCCGGGCAGAGGGCAGAGCCCCTACGACGCCCGCACCCGGCCGATGGGAGCGCGCGGCGAGGCCCCGCCGCCGCCCGTGCCGCCGCGGCAGGACCCGCCGGAGTACGGGGGCCAGCAGCCGCGGCCGCGCCGTCGCCGCCGGTGGAGCGTCGGCAAGATCCTGATGACGCTGCTGATCGTGTTCGTGCTGTTCCTCGGCGCGGTCTGGGCGTATCTGGAGTTCACCATCAACCGGGTGGACGCGATCGCCGACTACTCCGGGCGCCCGGCCGCGGCGTCGGGCACGAACTGGCTGATCGTCGGGTCGGACAGCCGCCAGGGCCTGTCCGCCGCGGACGAGGAGCGCCTGGCCACCGGTGACACGGGCGAGGCGGGCGGGCAGCGCACCGACACGATCATGATCGCGCACATCCCGGACAATTCGACCAAACCGACGCTGCTGAGCCTGCCGCGCGACTCGCAGGTGAAGATCCCCGGCCACGGCACGAGCAAGATCAACGCCGCGTTCGCGCTCGGCGGGCCGAAACTGCTGGTCCAGACGGTCGAGCAGGCCACCGGGCTGCGCATGGACCACTACGCGGAGATCGGCTTCGGCGGCTTCGCGAACATCGTGGACGCGATCGGCGGCGTCGACATGTGCATCGACAAGGACATGAACGACCCGATGACCGGCATCGACATCAAGGCGGGCTGCCAGAAGCTCGACGGACGCTCGGCGCTCGGCTTCGTCCGGATGCGGCACGCGGACGCGACGCCGCGCTCGGACCTCGACCGGGTGGCGAACCAGCGCAAGTTCATCGGGGCGCTGGTCAGCCAGATCGCCAGCCCCGGGACCCTGTTGAACCCGTTCGACTTCTTCCCGCTGCTGGGTTCCGCGCCGGACGCGCTGACCATGGACACCGGCGACCACGTGCACAACCTGGCCGGCCTGGCGATCGCGATGCGCGGCATTTCCTCCGACGGCGTCACGACCACGACGATGCCGATCACCGACGCGTCGGCGCAGCACTGGGACAAGAAGAAGTCCGGGCAGCTGTTCGACGCGCTGAAGAACGACACCGAGGTGCCCCCGGACGTCGTGATGCACTGACCGGGCTTGTGAAACGGCGGCAGCTTCGCGAAATTCGCGAGCCTGCCGCCGTTTCTGCTGTCAGGATGGCTCGCATGGACACTCTCACCGACGGTGTGGTCACCCTCGTTCGCTGGCGCCCGGAGCATCGTGACGCACAGGTGGCCGCCGTCGTGGGATCCCTGGACCACCTGTCCGCGTGGATGCCCTGGGCGATCGACGGCTACAACGAGGCCAAGGGAGACGAGTTCCTGACGCGCGTGGCCTCGCAATGGGAGAGCGGCGAGGAATACAACTACGCGATCTACACGCCGGATGACGAACTGGCGGGCAGTTGCGGCTTGATGCGTCGTGGCGACGGGTGGGAGATCGGGTACTGGCTCACGAAAACCCAGACTGGCAAGGGTTTTGTGACGCGGGCGAGTGCGTTGCTGGTCGCTTTGGCTTGGCGGCTGGACGCCACTTTTGTGTTGATCAAGCACGATTCGGAGAATGCCCGCAGCGGCGCGGTTCCGGTTCGGCTGGGGTTTTCCCGGGTGGGGGAGGAACCAGCGGAGGGGCGGATTCCGTCGGCTTGCAGCGGGGTGAATGTGGTTTGGCGGCTTGAGCGGCCGTGACCGTCGTGCGTTTCCCGGGTTGAGAAAGGGATGCGCCGGGCCGGATGCAAGAGGTTGTCAGTTCTCGGCTCGGCTGACTGGAAAGCTGCTGAGCGGGCGGGAAACCGGTGTTCCCGCCCGCTCGCCGTCAGCTCAGGTAGTGTGCTTGGCTCCGCAGTTGTTCGAGTCCGTGGTGAACCGGTAACTGGAATCCCAGCGGCTGCCTTGGCCGACGACCTTGCCCATTCCGTCGGCGTCGCCCGGCGCCCAGGAGTCGAGTTCCGAGTAGTACTGATACCAGCGCAGCGTGGGAGTCCCGTTCTTGCTCGCACCAGATGCGTAGATGATGTCCCCGCCTGGGGAGAAGATCTGCCGCATGACGTTCCATCCGGTGCCGATCTGCTTGTCGCGTTGGGTCCAGCGGTGGGAGCCGAAGTCGTAACGGAACCTGATCAGCCTGCCGTCGGTGGTGCGGGCGTAGAGAACTCCGCTGTCCGAGGCGGTGATGGAGTCGTATTTGTCCCAGCCGGTGTCGATCACTTCGCCGTCGGGATTGTCCCAGGTATTGTTGTAGTTGTTCCATCGGAAGACTCGCAGTTCGCCGTTCGCTCCGATGGTGTAGATGCGGTCCTCGTAGTACGAGCTCGTCGCTGTTATCTGGTTTTCGTGCGCGGGGTCGAGGAATCGCTGCCACCCTTTCGCGGCGATGCTGGGGGTGGTGTTGTAGATCCAGCGACGCAGATCGCCGTCGGCGAGCGGATCTTGCGGACCGGTCTTGCGATGCACCTCCCAGAGTGCCCAGCCTTGCCGGACGGTTCCGTTCGGCGTCAGGGCGGCATTGGAAGGGGCGAGGTCGGTCCAGTGGCCGGTTCCGGTGAGAGACGCCAGCGGCTCCAGGTCGGGGGTGTCGTTCTCGTGCTTGCTTTCCCACGCCTTGCCGCCGCGCATCGCGAGCACTGATGTCGGGTACCCGCAGAAGGCCCGCATATCGGGAACCTTGTCGAGGATCCAGGTGTAGATGTCGTCGAGGCGGATTTCGGTCGAGCCGTTGCTGGTCCCGGTCTCGGCGAGACATCCGTGCTGCGAGGACGGCCCGTGGGTCGCCACGAGTTCGGGGTAGTCCCCGCGCATGGTGGGGCCGCCCGCGTCGCCCTTGCAGGTGCTGGACGTGCCGGCGACCTCGATGGAATTCGTCGAGACCGAGGTAACGGCAGTCTTCGCCACGTGCAGTTTCGTCGGCACCCACTCGTTCTCGGTGCGCCCGAATCCGGCGATGCTGAGCTGCTCTCCGGGCACCGGCGGTTTGGGCGCGATGCGCGCTCCGGATTGGGGGAGATCCGCGTCGACTCTGACCAGCACGACGTCTCGATCGGTTCGCGGGATCAGTTCCACCGCGTTGGCGGTAGCGCCGTCGATGCTGCCGCCATTGGGTTTCATGGTCGCCGGAATCGCGTAGGTGCCGAGTTTGACGACAGTCGGCATCGGCGGCGGGCCTGGCGGGATCTGGAAGCCTTTCGCCGGATCGGTCGCGAAGCAGCTCGCTGCGGTGATCACCCAGCGCCTCGCGATGGCTATCCCCGAGCAGCCGCGACCGAGGTCGCCGACGGTGATCCGCGCGACTATCTGAAGGGGCTCGTCCCAGCCCCCTGCCGTGGTGCCGCCGGTGACCGCGTGGGCCGCAGGAGCGGCCAAGCCGGTCACGGCGACGGCGGCGGCCGCGCTCAGTGCGGCCAATCTGGACGAACGGGTGCGTCTCATGATCGTTTCAGGTCCCCTCTTCGGACAAGTTCTCCGCAGGCCCGGCGCGGTGAAACGCGCGTCGAGGGCCGGTGCGGCGGAGCGGGCGGATGCGCTATTTGGCTATCCTGATCTCGACCAGTTTCGCCGGGGTCCCGGTGTCGGTTTCCCCGACCGACTTCCACAGGTTCGCCGGCACGTCGTAGGTTTTGGACGGGCCAGCGTCCGGCGTCAGGGTCGCGGCGAGATTGTGGTCTCCGCCGTAGATGAGGAAGACGCTCGGGATCTCCATCGTCAGGAAACCGTCTTTACCGGTCGCCCGGAAGCACACGTCGCCCTTGTCGCGGCTCTTCAATTGAATGAGGCCCGCAGCCCCGCAGTCCGCCAGCATGATGCGCCCGTCACCTCTCCTGAGGACGATTCCTCGCGAGGCGAGAATGCTGTCGGCCCCCGGATAATTGAAGTCTTCGACGAGATTTTCTGGGGTATCCGATCTCGCATGTATCTCTTGCTTCGAATTCTGCCGATCCGGGGCGGCGCTGGTGATTCCGGCGGTCGCTCCCGCGGCGGCGAGCATGAGGACTCCGACCAGTGCCGGTTTTCCGGCACCGCGCATGACGTTAGATTTCATCGAGTTCCCATCATTGGTTCAAGGAGATTTCCGGATTCCGGAAGACGAGCATCCCATCGCCGAACTTTGTCCGCCATAGTCCGTTTGGCGGCTTACCTGTGCACTTGCCTGCGCTACGTTGAGGGCGGAGGGTTGGGATGCGGTGCATTCCATGAGGGGGCAGGGGGTCTCTGAAGGATCGACGTCTGTCGCGCGCCCCTCAGCGGTATCGGCCACGTGGCACCCTTCCGTCATTTTGTGCTGCCGATAATGAGAGGTCGATGAAACGTGCACAGATTTCGGCGACGAAGAAACAGATTTCGGACGAGTGGTTTACTTGCGGGCGCGGCAATAATGTTCCTGGGGATCGCCGCTCCGCCGGCCGCGTACGGGGCCGGTGTCTCGCCGCAGGACGCGCTGGCCGACCGGGCGAAAGTCCTGGACATCATGCAGGCGGGCGGTCCGGGCGTCGCGAGAGCCGCGGAGGTGGCGCTCACCGGTTCGGACGATGACGTCCGGGCCTTCCTTGCCACCGGGTTCGGACCGGCCGAGACTGCGGATCTCCAGGTCAGGGTGGGACAACTGCTGGCTCAGGGCGGTGCCGGAACCCAGAAAGCCGCGCAGGCGGCGCTGAACGGCTCGATCGACGACGTGCGCGCTTTCCTGGCTTCAGGCTGGCAGAAGCCGTGGGAAGACGATATGCGCATCGACGTCGCGCGGATTGGGGACGTCGGCGGGCCCGGAGTGCGGGCCGCCGCGCAGCGGGCGCTGAGCGGTTCCACGGAAGACGTGATGGGTTTCCTCGGCGACGGGCGGACAAAGGCGCAGAACGACGACAACCTGGTACGGGTCGGCCAGATCATGAACGTCGGCGGGCCGGAGGTCAAACGCGCCGCGCAGGAAGCGCTCAACGGCAACGCCGACGACGTCCGCGAATTTCTTCTCCGCGGCTATCAGGTGGCGGCCGCGAAAGACCAGGAGACTATCTCGGTCGCGCAACTGGCCGACCTCGCCCGCCAGGCAGGCGTACGTGCCGCCGAGCAGACCCAGATCGCGAAAGAAGCTTCGGACAAGGCGGTCGAGGCCGCTCGGCTAGCCAGGGAAGCAGCGCAGCGCGCGTCCGACGAAGCGGCCGCTGCGCACGACTCGGCTGTCCGTGCCGGCAATGCGGCCGGACGGGCCGCTGACGCCGCGTGGCGTGCGGCTGCTGCCTCTCAAGTCGCGGTGGACGCGTCGCGGGCGGCGAACGAAGCCGCCCGGGTCGCGGCGAACGCCGCGGCTCAAGCGGCACACGCGGCGGCAATGGCAGGACAGACAGCCGCCGAAGCTCGCCGGGCGGCGCAAGCGGCCGCGGGCGACAAGAACGCGGCGAACCAGGCCCGCGACGCAGCCGAAGCCGCACACAGGGTCGCGCAAGAAGCACAGCAGGCCGCACAAGCCGCTGATGCTGCGGCGAACGCCGCCAGGGCGGCCGGAGCAGCCGCGACGGCGGCGAAGTCGGCGGCCGGCAATGCGGCGGGCGCTGCTAACGCGTCTGCGGCAGCTGCTGGTTACGCGCAGCAGGCAGGGGCCGATGCCGAGCAGGCGCGGCGTGCGGGACAGGCCGCGCAACGTGCCGCCGCGGAAGCGACTCGTGCGGCGAATACGGCAGAAGCGATCGCCGGCGAGGCGGCCGCCGCGGCAGCCGAAGCACGCGACGCCGCGAACGCGGCGGCGCAGCACGCGAACGCGGCCGGCGACGCCGCCTATGACGCCTACGTGCACGCCGGTGAAGCTGCTGGCCAAGCGGACAAGGCGCAGGCAGCTGCGGACGCCGCGCAGCAGGCAGCGGTTGACGCGGACACAGCGTCCAACGCAGCTCGCAAAGTCAACGACATCGCACGCCGGGCGGACGCGGAACGCCTTACCGCACAACAGAACAAGGAGATGAGCGAGGCGCAGGAAGCCAAGCAGACCGAGGCCGACAAGGCAGCGGCTGCGGCCTGGGAAGCCGGGCAGGCCGCCCGGCTGGACGCCGAAACCCAGCGGTTGCTCGCCGAGGCGCGCGATCCCGCGACCGGCTCCGCCGTCGTCGTCGCCGACGGCCGGAAGGTGGCCGCCCGGCTGCTGAAGACCGGGGGACCATGGGTGAAGGGATCGGCCGCGCACGCTTTGACAGGCGGCGAAACGGATGTCTCCGCGTTCGTGTTCGCCGGCCTCGCGGCGGCGACTGAACGCGATGACCGAGCGAGTGTCGCGGCGATCGCCGATTCGACCGGCAAACCGGCGCAGCGCACCGCTGCGGAGGCGGCCCTGGCGGGTACTTACGACCAAGTAAAGGAGTTCCTGAGGACCAGGAACTATCCCGGCAAGGATGACGACGACCGCATCGAGGCGGCGCGCGTCATGGACGCCGGCGGACCTGGGGTGAAAGCCGCCGCTCAGCGGGCGCTCAGCGGAACCATCGACGACGTGCGGGCTTTCCTCGCCGCGGGGCAGTTCAAAGCGAGGCATGACGACAACACGGTCTTGGTCGGCCGTGCGCTCGCCACCGGAGGCCCGGAGGTCCAGGCCGCCGCGCAAGCCGCGTTGTCCGGCCCTGACAGCTACGTGGAGACTTTCCTCGCTTCCGGGTTGCCCAGAGCGCAGCAACGCGATGCCGATACTGCGGTGCACGTCGCGGAGATCGGCGGATATCTCGCCGCTGCGGCGCGATCGGCCGCGACTGCCCACCAGAACGCCTACCTGGCCGCGAGTTACGCGGCAACCGCTCGCCACGCTGCCGACGAGGCGGCGGCCTACGCTCAGCAGGCGCGCAGCTCGGCCGACGCGGCACGGGACAGTGCGAATCAGGCGAAGGCATCGGCCGACCAAGCAGCACAGTCCGCTGCCGCCGCCGCGCAATCCGCACAGCGAGCGCGCGACGCCGAGGCGGCGGCGCACCGCAGTGCCCAGTCGGCAAGCCAATCGGCGGCGCGGGCAACAGATTCCGCAACGCAGGCACGAAATTCGGCTCAATCGGCGAAGGCGGCTGCCGACCGCGCTCGCGCCGACGCCATCGAAGCAGGCAAGTCCGCGGCTGAGGCCGCCCGACTCGCGAAAGACGCGGCTGACATTGCAGCCGCTCTGAAAGCAAAGGAGGACGAGGCCAAGCGGAAAGCCGACGACGCCGCGCGGCAGCCCTCGCCGCCGCCGAACCAGCCGCGCCCCAACGACTCCGGCTATGATCAGGCCAAACGGAACTTTTTCGGTGGCGTTCAGTTGCCCGAAGGTGATCAGCACGTCGAGTGGGGTGACGGACCCACCGCACCCGGCAGGGGAATCATCGTCATGCGGTTCTTCATCCACACCGACGACGCCGCGTTCGGCCTGCTCGACGGGGACAATCGCGGGTTCTCGTTTGATCCCGGCGCGTCGTCGCGAATGGTCGTCGCCTGGGACACCGACACGGGAAGGGTGAGCTTCACCGTCAGTCGCAGTTCGAAGAAGGGCGGGTGGATCTCCAACGTCGGCGGGGGAGCCCACTACAATCCCGACAAGATCTACCCCGCGCATCCGATCGTCCCGGGCGGCGACAACGATCTGCAGATCGTCCGGCAGACCTCGGACGGCTATCTCGCGGCCAACTACGTGGGGCTCAACGGACTGCTTCCGTTGTTCCACGTTCGCGGACGAGTCGAGGCGAAGATCGACAGCCAGGTGGGCACGAGAACCTACATCGGCGGTGACGATTACCCAGACTTCGAAATCATCCAGTACTGGCAGCACGAGGCACCGCGAGGGCTTGGCTCCGACAGCATGGGGCCGCTTCAAGGCGTCGGCACGGCACCTGCGATGTCCCACCGCAACCTCTTCTGGAATAATGGGCAACCGCAGTAAAGGATTTGTCTAGCGGGATTGCGTGGCGCGTGACCGGAACGGCCGATCGCGCGCAACGCAATCTGCGGTTAGACTGAAATCGTGGATAAAATCCGTCGGCGTGTTTCGGCGTGGTGGTACTTGCTGCCGTTCAGCTTGATCGCGTTGACGGTTTTGTGCGGACCGTTCGCTCGCGCGCATGGAACCGGGATCGCCGAGCGTGCGGCGGAGCCGGCGGCCAGCCCGGGTTCCGTGCTCACGCTGGAGATGAATCCCGGGGTTACTTATCGACTATTTCAAGACAATAAAGGTCAAAAGATTGGCAGGGTATGCCGGTTCTCGGCGGGGAATCAGTTGTCGCCGGAACTGGAACGCACCGGGGAGTCCTCTGGCGGGTTTCGCAATCCGCCTCAGCAGGTCGTCTACGACGGCCATGCGTTCGCTTACCTCACGTCCGTTTTCAGCGGACGTGAGGTAAGGGCGACGATTTCCTGCGAAGGCGGGCCGTTGCTGGCCGAGGAGGCAGCGGTGTCCGGCCCCGCGGTCACCGGCGTCGCGATCATGGCCGGGGTGAGCTTGCTGGCGCTGATCCTGGTGGCCGCGGCCCGATTGCTGACCCGGCGGTTTCCTTCCCGGCCCGCGGCAGAACGCGGCCTTGTCTCCGCTTCCCGCCGAGGGTGGGCGGTCGCCGGAGCCGTTCTGGCAGTCCTGGCGAGCGTCGTGATGGCCACCTCGGCGAATGTCGCAGTCGGCACAGCGGGGTTCTACTGGTTCTTCACCCTCGTTGCCGCGGTGCCGGTTTTCGCGATCGGGCTTCGGCAGTTCCGCGTCGCCTGCCTCGTCGCGGGCACGGCGCTCGTCGCTTTCTCCGTGCTCGGGTTCTTCTGGTTCTTCGTTTATCTGCTTCCGTCCGGAATTATTTTTCTAGTGACGGGGTTCAGCACGCCGCTCACGCCTCCGCGCGTTCCCGCAGCACCTTCAACGCCCGATCAGCATGCGCCGTGAAGTTCAGTTCGCTCTTGATCACGTCCAGCACCCGCCGGTCTTCCGCGATCACGAACGTCTGCCGTTTCGTGTGCAGGGGCAGGATCTTGCGCCAGACGCCGAACTGCTTCGCCACCACACCGTCCACATCGGACAGCAGCGGGTAGTCGAAATCGTGCTTCGCGGAGAACTCGCGCTGCTTGCCGACCGCGTCCGGGCTGATCCCGACCCGTTGCGCGCCCGCCTCCGCGAATTCCGCGGCCAGGTCCCGGAAGTGGCAGCTTTCGGCGGTGCAGCCGGACGTCATCGCGGCCGGGTAGAAGAACAGCACTACCGGGCCGTCGGCGAGCAGTGCCGACAGGGTGCGTTCGACGCCCTGGTCGTCGGGGAGGGTGAAGTCGGGGGCGAGGTCGCCAGGCTGCATCGCGGAGAGGTCCTTCCAGAAAGGTCGTCGTACCCGGGAGTTCGGCGCCGGGCAGGCGGCGGATGGGTCAGCTGGCGTGCCGGGCGATCATTTCGTCGACCTCGTCGCCGGTCGCGGACTCTGCCACGAACGAACCCCTCGCGGCCAGGACGCCCTGTTCCCGCAAGCGGTCCGCGTGGTCGTCATCGCGCACGCCCTCCGCGCCGATGCGCAGGCCCAGCTCCTTGGCCCGCGTGACCAGGTGCGACAGGTGCCGCACGTCGGTCTCCGCCGGGTCAGGACCGGCCAGTGCGTCGATGACCGGGCCGCTGAGGATCACGTGTTTGACCGGGAGCCGGTGCTGCGGGATGAGTTCCAGGTCGGACGATCCGGAGATGGTGAGCACCAGCTGCGCGCCCAGGTCGGCGAGCACGGTGAACGAGTCCAGCACCTCGCCGTCTTCGTCGAACATCGACGCGCGGTCCGTGCACAGCCGCAGGACCCGCGCGGGCAGGTGGTGCCGGTCGAGCTGGTTCTTGACCAGCAGCACCAGATCCGGGTCGATGGCCAGGCGCTTCGGCAGCCGGATGCAGACGTCCGGCGCGGCGGGGCCGTACTGCTCGCGCCAGCGCGCGGTCGCGCCCAGCGATTCCTGCAGCAGCCATTTGCCGAGCGGCACGGTCATGCCGGTGGTCTGCGCGAGCGGGTAGAACTCCTCGGGGCCGAGTTCGCCGCGTTCGGGGTGGCTCCAGAGCAGACCGGCGTTCACCGCGGCGATCTCGTCCGGCTTCGCGAGCTTGACCGGCGGCTGGTAGATCAGCGAGAACTCGCCGTTCTCCAGCGCTCCGGCGATCACGGCGCCGAGCTGGTAACGGTTGCGGTCGCGCTCGTCGAGCTGCGGATCGAACAGCATCCACTGCGCCTTGCCCGCTTCTTTCGCGCGGTGCAGCGCCAGTTCGGCCGCGCGCAGCAGGCCCTCGTGGCTGCCTTCGTTCGCCGGGCGCACGACGATCCCGATGCTCGCGCTCACGCCGATGCCGTGCCCGTCGACGTACACCGGCTCGCTGAGTTCCTCCAGCACCCGGTCGGCCAGCACGACCGTCTTCTGCCCGGTCAGCTCCGGGCCGCGCAGCAGCACCGCGAACCCGTCGCCGGAGAGCCGGGCGACGTAGCCCTCGTGCTGGCCGGCGAACACCGCGTTCAGCTTCCCCGAGATCGCCTTCAGCACCAGGTCGCCCATGCCGGCGCCGAGGCCGTCGTTGATCACCTTGAAGCCGTCGATGTCCAGGTACAGCAGGGCGATCTCGGCGGAGCTGCCCGAGCCGAGCGCGGCCTCCAATTGCGCGGTGAACGCGGCGCTGTTGGGCAGCCCGGTGAGCGGGTCGTGCAGGTTCTGGTGGCGCAGCCGTTCGCCGAGCAGGTGCAGGTCGTCGTCATCGGCCGCCATGAACACCGGGAAGTACGTCCCGGGACGGTCGCCGGGCAGCGTCGCGATCGTGACGTTCGTGGTGAGTTCGCCGTCGAGGCTGTGGCCGAGCTGCACGCTCTGGACGGCCCGGCGGCCGTCGGCGGTGAGCGGCAGGCCCTCGAGCGCGGAGCGCAGCCGCACGGAATCCTGTGGGCCGGCTCCGAGATCGGCGATGTGCTTGTCCCGCAACTCGATCGTGGACGTGCCGAGCAGCCGGGCCAGCGCGGCGTTCGCCTCGACGACGGTGCCGTCCGGGCCGGTGAGCGCGATGCCGATCGGCGCGGAGGAGAAAAGCGCGGTGAACCGGCGCGTGGCGCCGGTGTCCTCGGGCCGCTCGGCGACCTCGCCGGCGAAGTCGAGCAGGATCCGCTCCACCTCGGCGGGCGGGAGCGTTACTCCGTTGGTGTCAGTCAGCGCCGCCGCGTACTTGCGCGCGACGTCGACCAACCCTGGCGTGGCACCAGGCTCCGGCACACTCCACCTCTTCATACGCGGACAAAGACCAGCTCAGGCCCGGTGCGGAGGGTCCGAGGACCCACACTGGGTACGAGTTGGCCATAAGTGATGCCACGGCATCACGGACCTAACAGGGTGTCTACCGGCTGAACGAGTGATGGGCAACTACACAACTGGTGACATCAAGTCACCTTGAGTACACGAAGGTGGCCTGTACTGCGGTTTTGTCTCCAGCTGTCGACCTTTCTGTCCCGCTCGGCGGCCGTCAACGATAGGCCAGGCGGGCCGGGAGCCCGTCGGCGGGCACCGGAAGCGAGACGTAGTCCCACTTGGCGACGTAGTCCTCGGGCACCGACCAGCGGTGCGCCCGCAGCAGCTCGTGCATGAGCGCCTTGACCTCAAGGCCGCCGAACTGCAGCCCGATGCACTTGTGCGCGCCGCCGCCGAACGGCATCCACGCGAACCGGTGCGCTTTGTCCTCGCGACGGTCCGGGCCGAACCGCTCGGGGTCGAAGCGCGGCGGATCGGTCCAGTGCTCGGGGGAGTAGTGGTTCAGCGTCGGCGAAACCGCGACCATCGTGCCTTCCGGCAGGTAGTGGCCGAGGACGGCAGTGTCCTTTGTGGTCTTCCGGGCCAGCGACGGCACCGGCGCGCGCAGCCGCAGCGCCTCCTTCATGACCAGATCCAGCGTTTCGAGGCTTTCCAGCGCGTCGAGGTCCGGCAGGTCGTCGCCGAGGCGCAGCGACTCCTCGCGGGCGCGCTCCTGCCATTCCGGGTGTTTCGCGAGGTAGTAGGCCATCGCGCTGGCGGTGATGGTGGTCGTGTCGTGCGCGGCCATCATCAGGAAGATCATGTGGTTGACGATGTCGGCGTCGCTGAACCGGTCGCCGTCCTCGGAGGCCGCGTGGCAGAGCGCGGAGAACAGGTCGTCGCCGTCCGCGTCGCGCTTCGCCGCCAGATTCTCGCCGAAATAGCGCTCCAGCGCCCGCCTGCCGCGCAAACCCGCGGCCCAGCGACCGCCAGGCACCGGATATCGCACCACAGCGGTACCGGCGCGCACAGCGGCCACGAACGCGCGGTTGATGCGCTCGGCGTCGGCGGCGGAGCGCATGCCCATGAAAACCTGCGTCGCGACGTCCAGCGTCAGCTGTTTGAACGCCCAATACAACTGGGGACGGCCGGACGGCAGCGCCGCGACGCCTTCGCGCAACGCCGGGCCCATCTGCGCGACATAGCCGCGGAGCCGGTCGCGGGTGAAGGCCTCCTGCATGATCCGGCGGTGCAGGTGGTGCTCGCCGAAATCGAGCAGCATGAGCCCGCGCTCGAAGAACCGCTCGATGAAGAACTTCCAGCCCTCTTGGGAAAACGCCTTGTCCTTGTTCACGAGCGCGGCCTGCGTGGCGTCGGCCCCGGACAGCGTGACGATCCGCTGGCCGAACACGCCCATCCACGACACCGGGCCGAACTGCTCGAAGCGGCGCAGGCTGAAGTCGAGACCGAACCTCATCCCGTCGAGCGTGTGGCCGATCAACGGCGGTCCGTCGTCGCCGAGGATGGGCTTCAGGCCGCTGCCCGCCGGGGGAGCCGCGAGTTCGCGGACCGGCCAGCGCGCGCCGAGCCAGCGTTCGTCCACCTTGCGCGGCAACGGGATCGCGGTCAGCGGCGGCATCCGGCCGCGCAGGTTCTCCGAGAGCCGGGTGACGCCGTCGCTCCCGGCGTGCGCGAGGGTGCCGAGCGCGTCGGGACCTACTCGGGCGGCCCGGCCGAGCGCGCCGCCAGTCGTCGGGATTCCCGCTTTTCCGGTCACGTCCGCCATGACGACCACCTCCCGGCAAGGGTATCGGTCGCGTCCACGGTCCCCTGTTATTGACAACATGACAATACCTTGCGGGGCTGCCGTTCGGGTGATCCTCGGGGCGGTGCCGGGCGGCTGGTCTTTCGCCGCCCGGCACCGGCGGGGTCAGCGAGGTTCGGCGCGCAGTTCCCGGGCTGCGTCGACCAGGTGTCGCAGTGCTGGCTCGACCTCGGCGTAGCCGCGGGTCTTGAGGCCGCAGTCCGGGTTGATCCACAGGCGTTCCGTCGGAACTGCGCTGAGTGCTGTGCGCACCAGGCTGGTCAGTTCGTTCTGGTCCGGCACGCGTGGTGAGTGGATGTCGTATACGCCGGGGCCGACGCCGCGGGCGAAGCCTGCGTCGTTCAGGTCGGCGAGGACTTCCATCTTTGAGCGAGCGGCTTCGATGCTGGTGACGTCGGCGTCGAGGGCGTCGATCGCGGGTAGTACGTCGCCGAATTCCGAGTAGCACATGTGGGTGTGGATCTGGGTGGTTGCCGCCGCGCCTGAGGTGGCCAGGCGGAACGCGGGCACGGCCCAGTCGAAGTACGCCTCGCGGTCCGCCGCGTGTAGCGGGAGCAGTTCGCGCAATGCTGGTTCGTCGACTTGCACGACGCGGATTCCGGCGGCTTCCAGGTCGGCGACCTCGTCCCGGACTGCCAGCGCGACTTGGCGTGCGGTGTCGGTCAGTGGTTGGTCGTCGCGGACGAATGACCAGGCCAGGATTGTCACTGGGCCGGTCAGCATGCCTTTCACCGGACGGTCGGTGCGGCTTTGCGCGTACTGGGTCCATTCGACGGTCATGGGGTTCGGGCGGGAAACGTCGCCGAACAGGATCGGCGGGCGGACGCATCGGGATCCGTACGACTGGACCCAGCCGAAGTCGGTCGTGGCGAATCCGGTGAGTTGTTCGGCGAAGTACTGGACCATGTCGTTGCGTTCCGGTTCGCCGTGGACGAGGACGTCCAGGCCTAGGTCTTCCTGCAAACGCACTGCGCGGTCGATTTCGGTACGCATCGCGGTGCGGTAGGCGTTGTCGTCGAGTTTGCCTGTGCGGTGGGCGGCCCGGGCTCGGCGGACCTCGCTGGTTTGCGGGAAAGAGCCGATGGTGGTGGTGGGGAGCGGGGGGAGGTTCAGGGATTCTTGTTGTGCTGCAGCGCGTTCTAGGTACGGGATGCGGACGGTGTCTTCCGGTTGGAGTGCTGCGACGCGCGCCCGGACGTCGGCGTCGTTGAGCTCCTCAGCACTGGCTCGGTCGGCGACGGCGGCCCGCGCCGGGTTGAGGTCGACGTTCTCGCCGTTCAACACTCGGCCGAGCAGGACGACCTCATCCACCTTCTGTTGTGCGAAGGCTAGCCAGTTCTTCACGCGTGGGTTGAAATCTGTCTCTGCTCCCACGTCGTAAGGGACGTGCAGGAGGGAGCACGACGTCGATACGCTTACGTGTGCCGCGGTGGCTTTTAGTTGTGCGGCGCGGGCCAGTGCTACGTCGGGGTCGGTGCGCCAGATGTTTCGGCCGTCCACGATTCCGGCGAGGACTTCCTTGTCTCGCAACGCTCCTTCTGCTGCTGCTTTGTCTACAAAGGATGCATCGGTTACCAGATCGACGGCCAACGCTTCGATGGGGGAGCGGGCCAGTACGCCCAGCGCTCGGCCCAGTCCGCCGAAGTACCCGGCTACCAGCAGCTTGGGGCGATGCTTTTCCTTGGCCAGCCAGTGGTATGCGCGGGTGAGGGCGTTGAACTCCGAGGTCGTCCTGTCTGCGGCGAATGCTGGTTCGTCCAACTGGACCCACTCGACGCCTTCGTCGGCCAGTTCGCTCAGCAGTTCGGCGTATGCGGGCAGCAGTTCGTCCAGCAGTTCCAGCGGGCTGAATCCGGGCTCGGTTGCCTTGGCCAGCACCAGGAAGGTGACCGGGCCGACGAGCACCGGGCGCGGGGTGATGCCTAGGGCGCGGGCTTCGCGTACCTCGTCGATCGGGGCGGTGCCGGTGAGGGCGAACCGGGAGCTCGGGCCCAGTTCCGGGACGAGGTAGTGGTAGTTGGTGTCGAACCACTTCGTCATTTCCAGCGCGGGGGCGTCTGGGACCCCGCGAGCGGCGGCGAAGTAGGTGTCCAGGGGGGAGAGCCCTAGGCGGGTGAAGCGTTCCGGCAGCGCGCCGAAGAGGGCGGTGGTGTCCAGTACCTGGTCGTAGAAGGAGAAGGTGCTGGAGGGGATTGAGTCCAGGCCTTGGTCGCGCAGGGTTGTCCAGGTTTGTTCGCGCAGTCGTCGGGCGGTGGTCTGGAGTTCTTCCTCGGTGGTGGTGCCTGCCCAGTAGGCCTCGAGGGCTCGCTTCAGCTCCCTGGCTGGGCCGATGCGCGGGTAACCGAGAACTGTGGTGCCGATCGTGTTCACAGCATGCATCCTCACGTGCTCGCCGGAAGAGTCCGGGCACGCGCAAACGCTGTGCTTCGGTCGGTGCCCTTTCCCGCGAGGCCCGGACTCACGCACGCCGTCGGCGTGCGTGCCATTGGCAGGTATTCGGACTCGTGGGCGTGGCGCTCGTGCCTACTGGCTGTCGCTTCCCGGGCTGGTGCCCAGTGCTTTACCGCGTTCGCGGTGACAGCTTTCGTTCCCACTTACCGCTGCGGGGCAGTCCCGGAATCGCACCGGGTTCCCTGTTGCCTCGCCGGTGCGGGGCCGCGCGAAAAAGCTCGGCCCCGCACAGGCGAACCAGTGGCGGGACCGAGCTTAGCGGTTGCGGCCGGTGCGCGGCACAATCCGGGCGGGCGTCCCGAAGTGCGGGATCGTCACGGTGCTCTGAGCGCGGCTTGCCAGAACGCGGCTCGGCCACGCCCTGGCGAACCAGAGCGTGGCCGAGTTTCAGCGGTTCGGGATCAGTCCCAGTCGAGCGCTCCGCCGGACTGGTACTCGATGACGCGGGTCTCGAAGAAGTTCTTCTCCTTCTTCAAGTCCATCGCCTCCGACATCCAGGGGAACGGGTTTTCGTTCTCGCCGTAGATCGGGGTCAGGCCGATCTGCTGGGCGCGGCGGTCGGTGATGAAGTGCATGTACTGCTCGCACAGGTCAGCCGACAGGCCGAGCATGCCGCGCGGCATGGTGTCGCGGGCGTACTTGACCTCCAGTTCGCACGCGTCCTGCAGCATCCCGCGGATCTCGGCCTGGAACTCCTCGGTCCACAGGTGCGGGTTCTCGATCTTGATCTGGTTGATGCAGTCGATGCCGAAGTTCAGGTGGATCGACTCGTCGCGCAGGATGTACTGGTACTGCTCGGCGATGCCGACCATCTTGTTCCGGCGGCCCAGCGACAGGATCTGCGCGAAACCGGTGTAGAACCACATGCCCTCGAAGATCACGTAGAACGCCACGAGGTCGCGCAGGAACGCCTGGTCGGCTTCCGGCGTGCCGGTTTCGAAGTCCGGGTTTTCCAGGTTCTGCGTGTACTTCAGCGCCCACGCGTCCTTGTCCGAAATGGACGGGACCTCGCGGTACATGTTGAACAGCTCGCCCTCGACCAGGCCGAGGCTTTCGCAGATGTACTGGAAGGTGTGCGTGTGCACGGCCTCCTCGAAGGCCTGGCGCAGCAGGTACTGGCGGCACTCCGGGTTGGTGATCTGCCGGTACACCGCGAGCACGATGTTGTTGGCCACCAACGACTCCGCCGTCGCGAAGAAGCCGAGGTTGCGCTTGAGCATCTGCCGCTCGTCCTCGGTGAGGCCGTCCGGCGACTTCCACAGCGCGATGTCGGCCTGCATCGCGACCTCGGTCGGCATCCAGTGGTTGTTGCACGCCGCGAGGTACTTGTCCCACGCCCACCGGTACTTCATCGGCAGCAGCTGGTTGACGTCGGCCCGCGCGTTGATCATGCGCTTGTCGTCGACGTTGATCCGGGCCGCGCCGACCTCGATCTCGCCGAGGCCGGTCGCGTCCGTCGTTTCCACGTTCGTCATGGTTCAGGGATTCCTTACTGGCAGGCTTCGCAGTCGGGGTCGTCGATCCGGCAGGCAGCGCCCTCGGTGGCGACGAAGTCGACGTCGGTCTTCGGCATCTCCTTCGGCTCCGCGGGAACAGCCGCGGCAGGCGACGGTGCGGGGGAGACGGCCGGAACCGCGGCGGACGGCGACGGCGACGGCGTGGCAGCGGGAGCCGCGGCGGGGGCGGCGGCAGCCGGAGCGGCCGGGGCCGGAGTGGCGGAGACGGCGTTCAGCTTGCCGTCGGTGCCGCGCAGGGTGCTCTTCTCCACGTGCGTCGCGGACTGCGCCCGCAGGTAGTACGTGGTCTTGAGGCCCTTGTGCCAGGCGTAGCGGTACAGCTCGTCGAGCTTGCGCCCGCTCGGCGCCGCGATGTACAGGTTCAGCGACTGCGCCTGGTCGATCCACTTCTGCCGCACCGAACCGGCGTCCACGATCCACTTCGACTCGATCTCGAAGGCCGTCGCGTACAGCGCTTTGAGGTCGTCCGGAACGCGGTCGATCTGGCCGAGGCTGCCGTCGAAGTACTTCAGGTCGCTGACCATGACCTCGTCCCACAGGCCGCGCGCCTTGAGGCTCTTGACCAGGTGCGGGTTGACGACGGTGAAGTCGCCGGACATGTTCGACTTGACGTACAGGTTCTGGAACAGCGGCTCGATCGACTGGCCGACGCCCGAGATGTTGGAGATCGTCGCGGTCGGCGCGATCGCCATCACGTTGGAGTTGCGCATGCCGACGGTCTTGACGCGCTCGCGCAGCGGGGCCCAGTCCAGCGTCGTCGAGGTGTCGACGTCGAGGCCGTCGCCCTGGCGGGCGTCGATGAGCAGCTGCATCGAGTCGATCGGCAGGATTCCCTTGCTCCACAAGGAACCCTCGAACGTCTGGTACTGGCCGCGCTCCTGCGCGAGATCGGTCGAGGCCGAGATCGCGTAGTAGGAGAGGTGCTCCATCGAAGTGTCGGCGAACTTCACCGCGTCGGCGGACGCGAACGGCACGCCCAGCTCGAACAGCGCGTCCTGGAAGCCCATGATGCCCAGGCCGACCGGACGGTGGCGCAGGTTGGAACGCCGCGCCTCCGGGATCGTGTAGAAGTTGATGTCGATCACGTTGTCGAGCATGCGCACCGCGGTGCGCACGGTCTTCTCGAGCCGCTCGGTGTCGAGCCCTTCAGGGGTGACGTGCTTGAGCAGGTTCACCGAGCCGAGGTTGCAGACCGCGACCTCTTCGGTGTTCGTGTTCAGCGTGATCTCGGTGCACAGGTTGGACGAGTGCACGACGCCGACGTGCTGCTGCGGCGAGCGCAGGTTGCACGGGTCCTTGAAGGTGATCCACGGGTGGCCGGTCTCGAACAGCATGGTCAGCATCCGCCGCCACAGTTCGACCGCGCGGACCTTGCGGAACACCTTGATCTCGCCGCGCGCGGCGGCCGCCTCGTACTCGCGGTAGCGCTGCGCGAACGCGTTGCCGTAGAGGTCGTGCAGGTCCGGCGTCTCGTTCGGCGAGAACAGCGTCCACTCGGCGTTCGCCTCGACGCGGCGCAGGAACTCGTCCGGGACCCAGTTGGCGGTGTTCATGTCGTGCGTGCGCCGCCGGTCGTCGCCGGTGTTCTTGCGCAGGTCGAGGAATTCCTCGATGTCGACGTGCCAGGTCTCCAGGTACGCGCAGGCCGCGCCCTTGCGCTTGCCGCCCTGGTTGACCGCGACCGCGGTGTCGTTGGCGATCTTCAGGAACGGCACGACGCCCTGGGACTGGCCGTTGGTGCCCTTGATGTGCGCGCCGAGGCCGCGGACCGGGGTCCAGTCGTTGCCGAGGCCGCCCGAGTACTTGGCCAGCAGCGCGTTGTTCTTGTACGCCTGGAAGATCGAGTCCAGGTCGTCGTCCACAGTGGTCAGGAAGCAGGACGACAGCTGCGCGCGGTTGGTGCCGCTGTTGAACAGCGTCGGGGTGGACGCCATGAAGTGGAACGTCGACAGCAGTTCGTAGAACTCGATGGCGCGGGCTTCGCGGTCGTCCTCGCGGATCGCCAGGCCCATCGCGACGCGCATGAAGAACGCCTGCGGCAGCTCGAACCGCACGCCGTTGTGGTGCTGGAAGTACCGGTCGTACAGCGTCTGCAGGCCGAGGAAGCCGAAGTCGAGGTCGCGCTCGGCGTGAATGGCGGCGGTGATCTTGTCCAGGTCGAAGCCCAGCAGTTCGCCGTCGACCAGTTCCAGCTCGACCGCGCGGCGCAGGTAGGCGCGGAAGTACGCCGGGTATTCGCCGGCCATCTCGTCCTGGCTGGCCTGACGCGGCTTCCGCGCGAGGTAGCTCAGCGCTTCGCCGCGCAGCTTGTCCAGCAGCAGCCGGGCGGACACGAACGAGTAGTTCGGCTCCTGCTCGACGAGCACGCGCGCGGCCATGATCTGCGCGAGCGCGAGCTCGTCGGCGGTGATGCCGTCGTAGAGGTTGCGCTTGGCCTCGGCCAGCACCGGCTCGGCGGACACGTCCTCGAGCCCGGCGACGGCCTCGCCGACGACGTGCGAAACGCGCGCCCAGTCGAGCGGGCGGAGCGTTCCGTCGGCGCTCTTGACGCTCAGCGCGACCTCGGTCGACGCCGGCGCGGCGGCCTCGCGGGCCTTCGAACGCTCGTCGCGGTAGAGGACGTAGGCGCGGGCGACCTTGTGGTGCCCGCCGCGCATCAGGGCGAGTTCGACCTGGTCCTGGATCTGCTCGATGTGCAGCGCGGTCTCCGGGCCGGTGTGGCGCAGCAGCGCCGCCTCGACCTGCCCGGTCAGCTCCGCGACCACGTGGTGCACGCGGGAGGACGCGGCGGCGTCGCCGCCCTCGACCGCGAGGAAGGCCTTGGTCAGCGCCACCGAGATCTTGCCCGCGTCGAAGGGCGAGACGCTTCCGTCCCGCCGGATCACGCGGACCGCGCTCGGGGCCCCCTCCGCCGCCGACGGCGGCCGCTGACCGGTTTCCACTGACATGCGTGTCTCCAACAGTTCCTCGAAATGGGCGCGTTCGAGCGGCACACAGCCGGTCAAGGCCATGCGCTGCGGTTTCGTCGAAACAGCCCGGCCGCCCTCGTCAAGCGGTCTCCCCGTCGCTGGGGGCTGCCGGTTCCCAGAGACTACATCTTGGGGTTCAGGCTCGCACGCGCCCCAAGGTATGGCGTGTCACTCTCACCCTGGCGGGTTATCCGATCACCGAGGGCAAGATCCGAAGCGGAGCTTCGTGGCGCCCAGTGCCGCACTGGCCACGGGCCGTTTCCCGGCCAGGCAGGCCAGTGGTCCGGCCGGGTTGACCGACCAGTCGGCGGCCGCCGCGCGGGGTTTCCCGCGCCACTCGACCGGGGTACGCAGCGGGCTGCCGTTTCGGGTTTGAGCGATCTCGAAGCGTACCGGGAGTGCGATCGGGAGCCCGACGCGCGGGGTGAAGGCAGCGGTGGCGATCCAGTCGTCGGAGGTCGCGGCGGTGAAGGTGCGCCCGCCGGTGAAGGTGAAGGCCGCGAGTTCCTTGGGGATGCCCCATAGCTCGCGCCCGCCCGCGCGCGAGACCTCGCTGTCGACCCAGATGTCGGTGATCGACGCGGCGAGCCCGCGGCCGCGGACGGCGACGCAGGAGAGGAGTTCGTGGTAGCTCAGCTGACCAGAGGCGAGGTAGTCGATCCAGGCGGTGAAGACGGCGGCTTGGTTGCCGAGGAGCAGCGGCTCGGCACCGTCGGGCAGCGCGGGCAGCTCGTCGACCGGCACTCGCCAGATCGAGATGCAGGCGTCGGCGGCGAGGTGCCACGGTTCGGGCGGGTACTCGGTCATTCGCCGGTCCACGGCAGGTACGGCGGCAGATCTCGGTCCACGCGCAACGGGAACTGCGGCGGGCGTTTCTGGAAGAACGAGGCGATGCCTTCGACGGCGTCGGGGTTCGAGCCCAGTTGGGAGATGAGCTTCGAGTCCACCTGGTGGACGTCGAACGGCGACGGGGCCGAGACCATCCGGTAGAGCAGCTGGCGGGTGACCGCGACTGCCACCGGTGCGGTGGTCTCGGCGATTTCCCGCGCCTTCGCCTGGGCCTGGCTCAGCACGTCTTCGGGGTCGTGGATCTGGTGGACGAGACCGGCTTGGAGCGCTTCGTCGGGTCCGAAGAGCCGTCCGCTGACCATCCAGTCGACGGCCGCGCCCATCCCGACGAGCCGGGGGAGGAACCACGCTGACGCGCCCTCGGGGTAGATCCCGCGGCGGGTGAAGACGAAGCCGAACTTGGAGTCGGTCGAGGCGAACCGGTAGTCGCAGGACAGCGTGATGGTGATCCCCGCGCCGACCGACGCCCCGCGCAACGCGGCGAGCACCGGCTTGTTCATGGTGAAGATCCGCTTCGAGACGCGGCCCGCGGGTTCCTGCCAGTCGTCCGGCGGACGGTCGCCGAAGTCGAACCCGCCGGACGAGAGATCGGCTCCGACGGAGAAGTCCCTGCCGGCGGTCCCGAGCACGACCGCGCGGACGTCCTCGTCCCGGTCGGCGCGGTCGAGCGCGCGGGCGAGTTCGTCGGCCATCCGGGTCGTGTAGCCGTTGCGGGCCTCGGGCCGGTCGAGCAGGACGGTCGCGACCTTGCCCGCGACCTCGTAGGCGATCTCCGCGTAGGAGTCCATGGGAGGAAGGTAGGGCGCCGGAGCCTTGTTTTCAATGTGTCAATAACGGTGGGGCGGTCGTGGCTGGGCATGCTCGGATCATGCTGAAGGTGGGCACGGCGGTGCTGGGAGTCGAGGACATGGAGCGCGCGGTTTCGTTCTGGAGCGACGCGCTGGGGTACGCGCGGCGGGATGACGCGACGGATTTCGTGGTGCTGTTGCCTCCTGACGGCGCGGGGCCGGGGGTGGCGTTCCAGCGGAGTTCGGCGCCGGTGCAGGAGGTGCCGCGGGTGCACCTGGACCTGTACGCCGGGGATGCCGCGGACCAGGCGGCGGAGGTCGAGCGGTTGGTGGGGCTGGGGGCGAGGCGGGTGGATTGGCCGCACTATCCAGCGGATCCGGACTTCGTGGTCCTGGCGGATCCGGAAGGCAACCGGTTCTGCGTCATCGACACCGCGCACGGCTGACTGAGGTCCGTGAAGGACTCCTTGAGGGAATCTGATTCCCCTATGGAGTCCTTCACGGCACGCGGCCGGGGCAAAAACAATCAGGCGCGCTTGATTTTTCCGGGGCCAGGGTCCA
This sequence comes from Amycolatopsis sp. NPDC004079, assembly GCF_040610415.1. Taxonomy (NCBI): domain Bacteria; kingdom Bacillati; phylum Actinomycetota; class Actinomycetes; order Pseudonocardiales; family Pseudonocardiaceae; genus Amycolatopsis; species Amycolatopsis sp. NPDC004079. The sequence continues at coordinate 113,879 of NZ_JBEXMH010000008.1, forward strand.
CGCTGGGTCCGCACGAGGTGGTGCGGCGAACGCAGGGAGGCGCAGGAATGGCTGATCTCGCGGGGATCCTCCGGGATCTCGCGGCCGAATCGCAGGCGGTCGACGACCTGGTCGCCGGGTTGCCCGCCGACGGGTGGGCGCGGCCGACGCCGGCGCCCGGCTGGAGCGTCGCGCATCAGGTCGCGCACCTGGCGTGGACCGACGGCAAATCGCTGATCTCCGCGAGCCGGCCGCAGGACTGGCAGTCCGAGGTCGAGAACCTGTTGAGCATCGGCGAAAACTACGTCGACGCGGGTGCCGAAGAGGGGGCTGAGGCGCCCCCGGACGAGCTGCTGGCGCAGTGGCGCGAGGGCCGGGCCGCATTGGCCGAGGCGCTGGCTGCGGTGCCGGAGGGGCAGAAGCTTCCTTGGTACGGCCCGCCGATGAGCGCGGCGTCCATGGCGAGTGCGCGGATGATGGAAACCTGGGCGCACGGTCAGGACATCGCCGACGCGCTCGGCGTCACGCGCGAGCCCACCGAACGGCTGTGGCACATCGCCCGGTTCGGCACGCGGACTCGCGATTTCGCGTACAAACTTCACTCGCTCGCGCCGCCGACCGAGGAATTCCGGGTCGAACTGACCGCGCCGGACGGCAGCACGTGGGCGTTCGGGCCGGAGGACGCGGAGCAGCGGCTGACCGGCAGCGCGCTCGACTTCTGCCTGGTCGCGACGCAGCGGCGGCATCCGGCGGACACTGACTTGGTCGCGACGGGCGCGGATGTCGAGGAGTGGCTGGGCATCGCGCAGGCGTTCGCCGGGCCGCCCGGAGCGGGGCGCGAGCCGGGGCAGTTCGCGTGAGCGCGCCGTTGCGCGTCGGGAACGCGTCCGGGTTCTACGGCGACCGCTTCTCCGCCGTGCGGGAAATGCTGACCGGCGGCCCGCTCGACGTCCTGACCGGCGACTATCTCGCCGAGCTGACCATGCTGATCCTCGGCCGCGACCGGATGAAGGACCCGGCGCGCGGCTACGCCAAGACGTTCCTCCGGCAGATGGAGGAGAACCTCGGGCTGGCTAAGGAAAAAGGCGTCCGGATCGTCGCGAACGCGGGCGGGCTCAACCCGGCCGGGCTCGCGGACGCGTTGCGGGAACTGGCCGCGAAGCTCGGTCTCGACGTCCGCGTCGCGCACGTCGAGGGCGACGACCTGATCGCGCGTGCGGATGAGTTCGGCTTCGAGAATCCGTTGACTGCCAACGCTTATCTCGGCGCTTGGGGGATCGCGGAATGCCTCAAGGCCGGTGCGGACGTGGTGGTGACCGGGCGGGTCACGGACGCGTCGGTGATCGTCGGACCGGCGGCGGCGCACTTCGGCTGGGCCCGTGACGACTACGACGCGCTCGCCGGAGCGGTCGCGGCGGGCCACGTCATCGAATGCGGCGCGCAGGCGACCGGCGGCAACTACTCGTTCTTCCGCGAACAGCCGATCGGCGTGCCGGGATTCCCGCTTGCGGAGATCCACGCGGACGGGTCTAGCGTGATCACGAAGCATCCGGGAACCGGTGGCGTGGTCAATACCGGAACTGTCACCGCACAGCTGTTGTACGAGGTCACCGGTGCGCGGTATGCGAATCCTGATGTGACGGCACGGTTCGACGCACTGTCGCTTTCGGACGACGGGCCGGATCGGGTGCGGATCAGCGGGGTGCGCGGGGAAGCGCCGCCGCCGACGTTGAAGGTGTGCCTCAACCGGCTCGGCGGCTTCCGGAACGAGACGACCTTCGTGCTTACTGGACTGGACATCGAGCAGAAAGCCGCACTGGTACGGGAACAGCTGGAAGGCGCGCTGGCGAAGCGTCCGCCGGCCGACGTCCGGTGGACACTTGCTCGCACCGATCACGCGGACGCCGACACCGAGGAACGCGCCAGTGCACTGCTGCATGTCGCGGTGAAGGACAACGACCCGAAGATTGCCGGACGCGCGTTCAGCGGGGCGGCGATCGAGCTCGCGCTTGCGAGCTACCCCGGATTCCACGTGACCGCACCGCCTTCGGACGCGTCGCCGTTCGGGGTCTACTCGGCGGCCTTTGTGGACGCTGGCGCGGTTCCGCATGTCGCGGTGCTGCCGGACGGGTCCAAGGTGGACATCCCGCCCGCCTCAGCGACGCTTGAATTGTCCGAAGTGGACGAACCGGCGTTGCCGGAACCGTTGCCGGTGGAGAAGATGCGGCGGGTTCCGCTCGGACTGGTCGCCGGGGCGCGCAGCGGGGACAAGGGCGGCAACGCGAATCTCGGTGTGTGGGTGCGGTCCGAGGAAGCGTGGCGCTGGCTCGTGCATCGGCTGACCGTCGGGGAATTCCGCCGGTTGCTGCCGGAAACCGAAGGACTGCCGGTCACCCGGCATCTGCTGCCGAATCTGTGGGCGATGAACTTCGTGGTCGAGGGCATTCTCGGCGACGGCGTCGCTTCGCAGGCCAGGTTCGATCCCCAGGCGAAGGCGCTCGGCGAATGGCTGCGGGCGCGCGAACTCGACGTCCCGGAGGCGCTGCTGTGACCGTGGATCCGTTCCGCACGCCGGAACGCACCGAACTGCGCGCGACGGTGCGCCGGTTCGTGGAGAAGGACGTGCTGCCGCATCTCGACGACTGGGAGCGGGCCGGGGAACTGCCGCGCGACCTGCATCGCAAGGCGGGACAGTTGGGCCTGCTCGGGGTCGCGTTCCCCGAATCCGCGGGCGGCGGCGACGGCAATTACCTCGACGCGCTCGTGGTCGCCGAGGAAATGCACTGCGCGGGCGGGTCCGGCGGGCTGTTCGCGTCGCTGTTCACCTGCGGGATCGCGGTGCCGCACATCGTCGAGGCCGGCGACCCGGTGCAGATCGAACGCTGGGTGCGGCCGACTCTCGAAGGCGAGAAGATCGGTTCGCTGGCGGTCACCGAGCCGGACGGCGGTTCTGACGTCGCCGGGATCCGCACCACGGCGGTGCGCGAGGGTGACGAGTATGTGGTCAACGGGGCGAAAACGTTCATCACCTCCGGGTGCCGCGCGGACTTCGTGACCACTGTGGTCCGAACCGGCGAAGCGGGCGCGCACGGCCTTTCGCTGATCGTGGTCGAGCGCGGGACGCCAGGGTTCACCGTGTCGCGCAAGCTGGAGAAAATGGGCTGGGCGGCTTCGGACACGGCGGAACTGTCTTATGTGGACGTTCGCGTTCCGGCGGAGAACTTGATCGGCGCGGAGAACAGCGGGTTCGCTCAGGTGGCCACGCAGTTCGTGACCGAACGGCTTTCGCTGGCGGTGCAAGCGTATGCGCACGCGCAGCGGGCACTGGACCTGACGTTGGACTGGTGCCGGATGCGCGAGACGTTCGGGCGTCCGCTGATCTCGCGGCAGCTGGTGCAGCACAAGCTCACCGAAATGGCCTGCAAGGTCGACGTCGCCCGGACCTATGCCCGGCAGGTCGCGATCCGGCACGTGTCCGGCGAGGAAGTGATCGCCGAGGCGTGCTTCGCGAAGAACACCGCGGTGCAGACCGCTGAATGGGTCGTGAACGAGGCGGTGCAACTGCACGGCGGGCTCGGCTACATGCGCGAGGCCGAGGTGGAGCGGCATTACCGCGACGTCCGCATTCTCGGCATCGGCGGCGGCACCACCGAAATCCTGACCGGACTGGCCGCGAAGCGATTGGGATACACCGCATGACCACTATCAGGTCCACAGTGGACACCCGGGCCGACGAGTTCGCCGCGAACCGCGAGGCGATGCTGGAGAAGCTCGCGGAGATCGATGCCGAGCAGGCCAAAGCGGTCGCCGGCGGCGGCGAAAAGTACGTCGAACGGCATCGCAAGCGCGGGAAACTGCTGGCGCGCGAACGGATCGAACTGCTCCTGGACGAGGATTCGCCGTTCCTGGAGCTGTCGCCGCTGGCCGCGTGGGGGTCGGATTATCGGGTCGGCGCGAGCGTGATCACCGGGATCGGCGTCGTGGAAGGCGTCGAATGCCTGATCTCGGCCAGCGACCCGACGGTCAAGGGCGGCGCGAGCAACCCGTGGACGACGAAGAAATCGTTCCGGGCGGCGGACATCGCGGCGCAGAACCGGCTGCCGGTGATCAACCTGGTCGAGTCCGGCGGCGCGGACCTCCCGACGCAGAAGGAAATCTTCATTCCCGGCGGCCGGGTCTTCCGCGACCTGACGCGGTCCTCGGCGGCGAAGGTGCCGACCGTCGCGCTGGTGTTCGGCAACTCGACCGCAGGCGGCGCGTACTTGCCCGGCATGTCCGATTACGTCGTGATGGTGAAGGAACGCGCGAAGGTGTTTCTCGGCGGGCCGCCGCTGGTCAAGATGGCGACCGGTGAGGAATCCGACGACGAATCCCTCGGCGGCGCGGAAATGCACGCGCGGACGTCCGGGCTCGCCGATTACCTCGCCGTCGACGAGGAGGACGCGATCCGCCTCGGCCGGAGCATCATCAAGCGGCTCAACTGGACCAAACAGGGTCCGGCGGCCAAACCGGACTACGCCGAGCCGGTGTTCGACGCCGAAGACCTGCTGGGCATCGTGCCGACCGATCTGAAGGTCCCGTTCGACCCGCGCGAGGTGATCGCGCGCGTCGTGGACGGTTCGGACTTCGACGAGTTCAAGCCGCTGTACGGGCCGAGCCTGGTCACCGGATGGGCGAGCATCCACGGTTATCCGGTGGGCATCCTGGCGAATGCGCAGGGTGTGCTGTTCGGCGAGGAATCGCAGAAGGCCGCGCAGTTCATCCAGTTGGCCAACCAGATCGACACGCCGCTGGTGTTCCTGCACAACACGACCGGCTACATGGTCGGCAAGGAATACGAGCAGAGCGGCATCATCAAGCACGGCGCGCTGATGATCAACGCGGTGTCGAACTCGAAGGTGCCGCACCTGTCCGTCCTCATGGGAGCGTCCTACGGAGCCGGGCACTACGGAATGTGCGGCCGGGCCTACGATCCGCGGTTCCTGTTCGCCTGGCCGAGCGCGAAGTCCGCGGTGATGGGACCGGCGCAGCTGGCCGGGGTGCTGTCCATTGTGGCCCGCGCCGCGGCGGCGAGCCGGGGCCAGGAATACAGCGAGGAAAACGACGCCGCGATGCGGACCATGGTCGAGAACCAGATCGAGGCGGAATCGATGCCGATGTTCCTCTCCGGCATGCTTTACGACGACGGCATCATCGACCCGCGCGACACCCGCACGGTGCTCGGGCTGAGCCTGTCGGCGATCCACAACGGACCAGTGAAGGGCGTCGAAGGCGGCTTCGGCGTCTTCCGGATGTGAGGGCCATGATCCAGAATCTGCTGGTCGCCAACCGGGGCGAAATCGCCCGCCGGGTGTTCCGCAGCTGCCGGGACGCCGGAATCGGCACGGTCGCGGTGTTTTCCGACGCGGACGCCGATTCCCCGCATGCGCGGGAAGCCGACGTCGCCGTCCGGCTGCCGGGCAACGCGCCGGGCGAAACGTACCTGCGCGGCGAACTGATCGTCAAAGCCGCGGCGGACGCCGGGGCCGACGCGATCCATCCCGGGTACGGCTTCCTGTCCGAGAACGCCGGATTCGCCCGGGCGGTGCTCGACGCCGGTCTGACCTGGATCGGCCCGCCGCCCGCGGCGATCGAGACCATGGGCTCCAAAGTGGAGTCGAAGCGGTTGATGGCCGCCGCCGGGGTCCCGGTGCTGTCCGAATTGGACCCGTCGTCGGTGACCGAGGCCGATCTTCCGTTGCTGGTCAAGGCTTCCGCTGGCGGCGGTGGTCGCGGCATGCGCGTGGTCCGTTCGCTGGGCGAGCTGGCGGAAGCCGTCGAGAGTGCTCGTGCGGAGGCGGGTTCGGCGTTCGGCGACCCGACGGTGTTCTGCGAGCGGTACCTCGAAACCGGACGGCACATCGAGGTACAGGTGCTCGCCGACGCGCACGGCACGGTCTGGGCGGTGGGGGAGCGGGAGTGCTCCATCCAGCGTCGGCACCAGAAGGTGGTCGAAGAAGCGCCATCGCCCTTTGTGGACGATGCCATGCGGGCCGAGCTGTTCGACGCGGCGCGCAAGGCCGCGCAGGCGATCGACTACGTCGGCGCGGGAACCGTCGAATTCCTGGCGGCTCCGGACGGCCGGTTTTACTTCCTGGAGATGAACACGCGGCTGCAGGTGGAGCATCCGGTGACGGAGAACGTGACCGGGCTGGACCTGGTGGCGTTGCAGCTCTCGGTGGCCGAGGGTGTTCGGTTGCCTGCCGAACCGCCTGCTGCCCATGGGCATTCGATTGAAGTCCGGCTGTACGCGGAAGACCCGTCGGCCGGATGGCAGCCGCAGAGCGGGACACTGCACGCTTTTGAGGTGTCCGGTGTGGACCGCGAGTTCACCCAAGGTGCCGGACTGCGCCTGGATTCCGGTGTGGAGTCCGGCTCGGTGATCGGTGTCCACTACGACCCGATGCTGGCGAAGGTCATCACGTGGGCACCCACGCGGGCGGAAGCCGCGCGTCGACTCGCCGGTGCTTTGGCCGGCGCGAAGATCCACGGAGTGGTGACCAACCGCGACCTGCTGGTCCGGATTCTGCGGCACGAGGCTTTCCTTGCCGGAGAAACGGATACCGCGTTCTTCGACCGGCACGGACTGGACACTTTGGCCGCTCCGCTGGCCACTGTGGACACCGAACGCTGGTCCGCTTTGGCCGCCGCGCTCGCCGATGCCGCCGGGAACCGGGCGTCCGCCATCACTCTGGGGCGGCTTCCCAGCGGCTGGCGCAATGTTCGTTCCGCCGGTCAGCGCAAGGTGTTCGCGAAGGGAGACAACCGTTACGAGGTCGTCTACTCGCTGACCCGCGACGGCTTGCGAGCCGAGGGCTACGACGACGTCGCCTTGGTCTCCGCCACACCGGACCAGGTGGTCTTCGACATCGCCGGAGTCCGCCGGACCTTCGAGGTGTCCCGGCACGGTTCGGTGTCCTCTGTGGATTCGCCGCTGGGCTCGGTGACGCTGACCGCCGAGCCGCGGTTCGCCGATCCCGATTCGGCACTGGCGGCGGGATCGCTGCTGGCGCCGATGCCGGGCACGGTCGTCCGGCTCGCAGTGTCCGAAGGGGACAGTGTGCGAACGGGCGATCCGTTGCTGTGGCTGGAAGCGATGAAAATGGAACACCGGATCTCGGCCCCGGCGGACGGCGTGGTCGCCGAACTGCCGGTCGAGGTCGGGCAACAGGTCGAGGTAGGCGCGGTGCTGGCTGTGGTGGGAGAGACCGAATGAACGCGATGAACTTCGTTGAGCCCGAAGAGCGGGTGGCGCTGCGGAAGGCCGCGGCCGATCTGGCCGGCAAGTACGGGCACGAGTACTACGCGAAGAAGGCTCGTGCGGGCGAAAAGACCGACGAGCTGTGGGACGAGGCCGGACGGCTCGGCTACCTGGGCGTGAACCTGCCGGAGGAATACGGCGGCGGGGGAGCGGGGATCGCGGATCTCGCCGCGGTGCTGGAGGAATTCGCCGCCGCGGGTTCGCCGCTGCTGCTGATGGTGGTGTCTCCCGCGATCGTCGGGACGGTGCTGTCGCGCTTCGGCACACCGGACCAGAAGAAGCAATGGCTGCCGGGAATCGCGGACGGCAGCAAGAAGATCGTCTTCGCGATCACCGAACCGGACGCCGGTTCCAACTCGCACAAGATCACGACGACCGCCCGCCGGGACGGCGGCGACTGGGTGCTGTCCGGCCGCAAGGTGTACATCTCCGGGGTCGACGAGGCGGACGCGGTGCTCGTCGTCGGGCGCACCGAGGACGCGAAGACCGGTCGCCTGAAGCCCGCGCTGTTCGTGGTGCCGACGGACTCGCCCGGGTTCGAGTTCACCAAGATCGACATGGACATCGTCGCGCCGGAAAACCAGTTCTCGCTGTTCCTGGACGACGTGCGGCTGCCCGCGGAAGCCCTGGTGGGCGAGGAGGACGCGGCGATCGCGCAGCTGTTCGCGGGCCTGAACCCGGAACGGATCATGGGCGCGTCGTTCTCGCTGGGAACCGCGAGGTATGCCCTGGACAAGGCCGTCGGCTACGCGAACGAACGGCAGGTGTGGGGCGCGCCGATCGGGTCGCACCAGGGGCTCGCGCATCCGCTGGCGCAGGTGAAGATCGAGCTTGAGCTGGCGAAACTGATGACGCAGAAGGCCGCCTCGCTGTACGACGCTGGCGACGATTTCGCCTCCGGGGAGTCCGCGAACATGGCGAAATACGCGGCGGCGGAGGTAGCGATCCGCGCGGTGGACCAGGCGGTGCAGACCCACGGCGGGAACGGCCTGGCGACCGAATACGGTCTGGGAAGCCTGGTGACGGCGGTGCGACTGGGCCGGATCGCGCCGGTGAGCCGGGAAATGGTGCTGAATTTCGTGGGGCAGCACAGCCTTGGGCTGCCGAAGTCGTACTGAACAGTGGTGAAGTCATGAGGCTTGGCCGGAGGTTCGTGAGGGGAACCCTGAGGGAATCAGATTCCCTCAGGGTTCCCCTCACGGCCTTGTGCGGGCGAGGTGACGCCTGATGCTCCGCGAACCGCAGCAAGAACGCAGCCGCACTACGCGGCGGCGGTTGATCGAGGCCGCGATGGACTGCATCGGGGAGCGGGGGTGGCACGGGGTCACCGTCGCGGTTATCGCGGAGCGGGCCGGCGTTTCCCGGGGCGCCGCGCAGCATCACTTCCCGACCCGGGAGTCGCTGGTCGCGGCGGCGGTCGAGTTGCTCGGCGAGGCTCAGCTGGACGAACTGCGCACGCGCGCGGCCGGGTCGCCGGGCGGTTCCTCGCGGATCGAGTGGGTCGTCGAGATGCTGCTGACCCTCTACACCGGGCCGATGTTCCGCGCGGCGTTGCAGCTGTGGGCCGTCGCGTCGACTGATGACCAGTTGCGCGACGTGCTCGTGCCGCTGGAGGCGCGGGTCGGGCGGGAGGCGCACCGGGTCGCGGTCGGGTTGCTCGGCGTCGACGAAGCTGAGCCGGGCGTGCGCGAACTGGTCCAGGCCACTCTCGACCTCGGGCGCGGCCTCGGCCTCGCCAACCTCCTCACCGACGACACCCGCCGCCGCGAGCAGATCGTGCGCGAGTGGGCTCGGACGCTCGAGTCTCGCCTGGCGGGAACCGAACAGGTCTAGGCATCGTCACATTCCCGAACCGCTACAGTGTGGCTGTTAACACATTCGGCCCAATCGGCGATAACGTTGAGTAAGTAGCCCACGAGGAAGAAGGCGATCCCGGTGTCCGGTTCAGAAGGGGTGACCGTCGAGCTGACCCATCGCGCGATGGCCATGCTCAAGGCGGTCGCGCAGCAGCGCGCGGAGATGTCCACCAGCTGCGAGCCCGACCTGTTCGTCGACGGTTTCGCTTGCTGCGACCAGATGACCGCGCACGCGCTCGCCAAGGGCGGCTACGTCCGGCCGGGCACGGGTTCCGCTGCCGCCGGGCGCGTTCCCGCTGAGCTGACCGAGGCCGGGGTGGCCGCGCTGTCGGTCACCGCTGCTGCCTGATCTTCACTCGTTCGGCCGTATCCGCGCACGGTGTGTCACGGACGGCAGAACGGGGACCTCCCGGGCGGGAAGGTCCCCGTCGCCGCGCTCCGCCCTGCCGGATGGCCTCGATCCGGGCGGATGCGCCGGTGCGGAACGGTGGTTCAGTCCACTGCGGCACGGCCTGGCCGACTCGCGAGGCTCAGGCAGACGGGCGGCCGGTTCGCTCGGCTGAACCGTCGCCGACTTCGCCCAGGTCGGCCGAACCGCCGCCAACTCGGCTCATCAGCCGAATCGGTTCCCGGCCCGGCGCAGGCCAGCCGAACCGCTGCCAGTTCGGCCCGGCCCCACCCCGGAATCAGCCGTTGTACCCGGCCACGACTTTGGTGAACGCGTAGTTGTCCTGGTCGATCCCGCTGCACCCGCTGCAGTCGCGGTTTGTCGCCCAGAACGTGACGCGGCCCAGGTGGTGCTCGGCGGCCCAGTCGCGGATCGCGGTGAAGTCCGCGACCGACACGACCTCGCCGGCCCGGTCGGTCTTGCCGTTCATCGACGACAGCCCGGCGCGGTGGTAGGCGGTGGCGTCGTCCCAGCCGAACGTCGACTTCAGTTCTCCGACCAGGCCGTCCACCGCGGATTTCGTCATCGCGACCATGTCGCCGCCGTCGGAGAAGTCGAACGGCATCAGCGACCACACGTCGACGTCCGCGCCCAGCGCTTTCGCCTGCGAGACCAGCCGCTTGCCCCAGTCGTTCGGGCCCTGCGGCGTGGTGCCCATGGTGATCACGACGCGCAGGCTCGGGTCCTTGTCCTTGAGAATCTTCACCGCGCCGAGGATCCGGTCCTGGACCGCGGCGTTCTCGAACTCGTCGGTGTTCTCGATGTCGAGGTCGATCGCCTTGAGGCTGTAGGCGTCGATCACCTGCTGGTACGCGCCGGCCAGTTCTTCGGGCGACCCGCAGTTCGGGCCCAGTTTGTTGCCCTGCCAGCCGCCGAAGGACGGGATCACGTCGCCGCCCGCCGCGCGGATCTTCTGGATCATCGCGGCGTCGGCGCCGTCGAGCGGGCGGTTGCCGTCCCAGGCGGGGGCGCAGCCGCCGCCGGAAAGCATGAAGGCGAGGGTGAACGCGCTGACGCCGGTCGCCTCCATCGCGGCGGACGGATCGCTCTGCCCGCCCCATTGGTACAGATACGGTGCTGCGAGAACCGGGTCTCCCGCGGCTGAGGCGGTGCCGACCGTGGTGCTCAGGGCGGCGCCCGCGGCGAGTGCCAGCACGCCGAGCCGTCCGGCGAGTTTCCGGCGGGAAGTGGTGCGGCGCAAGGGTTTCATGGGTCCTCCAACGGGGGAAACGCGCACCCGGCGGCACGCGGCATCGGAGCACCTGGCGAAGCCGGACGTGGCGGCGGCGCCCCGCAGGCACTCGGGGGAGTGTGTGCGCAGTCACAATGGACTAGACCATTGAGAAGTGTCAAGACATGGGCGGGAGTGGGAAAAAACCTCACCGAGCGTGTCCAGGTCGCCGGGAGGTTCCGGGGCGCCGGTGAGCGGGACTATCGGGAAGCCGTGCGCGCACGGGAGGGCAGACAACGCGCGGGCGAAACCGCTCAGCGGGCGCTGCCGGAACGGTGTGTCACGCTGGAGGCGGCTCCCCGGTCATCGGCGCCCTCGGAGCGGTCGATCTTCTAAGGGGAGCGTCATGACCGAACCGGTCCAGATCAGCGGAGCCGACGTCGCCCCGGAGCAGCAGGCCGTCCGCTATGAGCTGGCGATCCTGTCCTTTCAGTTGCTCGACGGGCCGAACGCCGTCGAGGGTGTCTTGCCGTGGGTCGAGGGGCACGGCGAACTGCTCGGCTGCTGGCAGACGGAGAACGGCCCGCTTGGCAGGCTGGTCGTGCTGCGCGGGTTCGAGAATCAGCAGGCGCTCGACGAGGAGCGGACGCGGGCGCGTCACAGCCGCAAGCCGTTCGGCGGCGACTATCTGACCGATTTGTCGCTGCAGAGTTACGCGCCGTTTCCGTTCATTCCGCCGGTGCGGCCGGGGAAGTACGGTTCGGTGTACGAGATCCGCGATTATCACCTCCGGCCGGGCGGTTTGACCGCGACGATCGACGGCTGGCGGAAAGCGTTGCCCGCGCGGCATGCGGTCGATCCGCTGACCGTGGTGATGTATGCGCTCGACGGGCCGGATCGGATCATCCAGATCTGGCCGTTCGCGAGCCTGGACGAACGGCTCGCGATTCGCCGGGACCTTTACGCGAAGGGGATGTGGCCGCCGCCGGGTGCGCCGGAGGAAATTCTGGACGCGGATTCGATTATCGCGGTGCCGGTGGAGTTTTCGCCGTTGGCGTGAGTCACGTCGGTTCGCCGATGTCTTCGAACCACAGCGCCGGTTCGCGTTCGATGAATTCCGTCATCAGGGCGACGCAGGCCGGGTCGTCGAGCAGGTCGACGCGGACGCCGTGTTCGGCCAGCCAGTCGTGGCCGCCGGTGAACGTGCGCGATTCGCCGATCACCACGTGCGGGATGCCGAATTGCCGGACCAGGCCGCTGCAATACCAGCACGGCGACAGCGTCGTGACCATGATCGTGTCGCGGTAGTGCGGGCGGCGGCCGGCGGCGCGGAACGCGGCGGTTTCGGCGTGCTGGGACGGGTCGCCGTCCTGGACGCGGCGGTTGTGGCCGCGGCCGAGGAGCTTCCCGTCGCGGTCGAAAAGAGCCGCGCCGATCGGGACGCCACCCTCGGCTTTTCCGGCTTCCGCTTCTTCGCGGGCGACAGCGAGCAGGTCGTCGAGCATGCGTCACTTTCGCACGGCGCGGCGAGGTTCCGGCGATCGAGGACCGAAGCTGTCCGCGAAGCGTGGCAGAGTAACCGGCATGTACGGAACCTCCGAACGCCTGTTGCGCCTGCTCTCGCTGCTGCAGGCCCGCCGCGAGTGGCCTGGTCCGGACCTCGCGGGCCGGTTGGGGGTCGACGTCCGGACGATCCGGCGCGACGTCGAACGGCTGCGGCAGCTCGGCTATCCGGTGCACGCGACGCCGGGGGTCGCGGGCGGGTACCGGCTGGGGTCCGGCGCCGCGTTGCCGCCGTTGTTGCTGGACGACGACGAGGCGGTCGCGGTGGCGGTCGGCCTGCGGACGGCGGCGAACGGCACCGTGTCGGGGATCGAAGAGACGTCTGTGCGGGCGCTGGCGAAGCTCGAGCAGGTGCTGCCCGCGCGGCTGCGGCACCGGGTGCGGGCGATGGATTCGGCGATGGTCCGGATCCCCGGCGGCGCTCCGACGATCGACGCGGAACTGCTCACCGTGGTCGTCGCCGCGTGCCGGGACAACGAGCGACTGCGGTTCACCTACGGCACGCACGCGGGCGCCGTGGCCGAGCGCGACGTGGAACCGTTGCGGCTCGTGCACACCGGCTGGCGGTGGTACCTCGTCGCGTGGGACCTCGGCCGCAACGACTGGCGCACCTTCCGGCTAGACCGCATCGACGGTCTCCCGACGCCCAGTTTCCGTTTCACGCCAAGGGAACCGCCGGCTGAAGACCTCGCCGCGTACGTGTCGAGCCGGATCGCGACCGCGCCGTATCCGCACATCGTGACGTTGCGCGTGTCGGCTCCGGCGGAGGTGCTGTCCGCGCGGGTTTCGCCGACTACAGCGGTGATCGAACCGATCGACGACGAAACCTGCCGAATGCGCACTGGTGCGAAAACGTTCGACTACATTCCGTTTTACCTCGCGCAGTGGGAATTCGACTTCGTGGTGGAGGACGCGCCGCCGGAATTGATGGGGCGTCTGGCGCAGATCGCGGAACGGTTCGCGCGGGCTACATCAGGTCGAGGTGGCGACGGCGAGCAGGTTCGCGGCGGCAGCTGACAATGCCTCGGGGAAACCCTTGCCGTCACGGTGTTCCTCGGCCATCCAGCGTTCGGTGGCCAGTCGCAGCACGGACAAGCCAAGGTCGGTCGCCAGCCGCGCGGTTTCGGGGGCGACGCCGCGGTCTAGCAATGCGCTGGTGAGTGCTTCCGAAATCGTGACGAGCTTGATCAATTCCCGCTCGCGCAGCGGGGGATTGGCCGCGATCACCGCAGCTCGGCGCAGCAGGAATTCGCGCGGGCGGAATACGCGCGGCGCGGTGGCGAATGCGGCCAGCAGGGTGGGCAGTGCGGGAGTGCCCGGCGGGACCGCATCGATCGCGGTGACGAACTCGGTCTCCAGTTCCTGGCTGCCGCCGAACAGCACTTCCCGTTTGTCGGCGAACCACCGGTAGAACGACCGCTCGGTGAGGTTCGCGCGCTGCGCGATCTGCGCGACTGTCGTGCGGTCGTAGCCCTGCTCCTCGAACAACGCCAGTGCGGCCTGTTCGAGCCGGTTCCGGGTGTTGCCCTCCCATCGCGCCATGCGCCCAGTGTAGCGACAGCAGATGCTGTCATCACTCTGGTAGCGTCAGTGACGACAGCTTCTGTCATCACTCACGAGGAGCCATGAGATGCGCACCCTTCGTTTTCCCGAGCACGGCCCCGCGGCCGAGGTATTGCGGGTCGAGGACGCCGCGGCGCCGGACCCTGGACCAGGCCAGATTCGCGTCTCGGTGCAGGCGTGCGGGCTGAACCCGGCGGACTGGGCGTTGTGCGAGGGCCTGTTCGCCGGCGACCTGCCGCGCGGGATCGGGCTCGAGGTGTCCGGCACGGTCGACGCGCTCGGCGAAGGCGTGACCGGCGTGGAGATCGGCGACCCGGTGTTCGGTTGCGCGCCGTTCACCGGCCCCACCGCGGGCGCGTCCGAGCTTGCGCTGCTCGATTCGTGGTTCGCGCGTCCGGACGGGCTTGACGCGGTCCACGCCGCGGCGTTGCCGATGGCGATCGGCACGGCTTATGCGGCACTCGACGCACTCGGCGTCGGCTCCGGCAGCACCCTGCTCGTGCACGGCGCGGGCACCACCACCGGGCTCGCCGCCGCGCAGATCGCACTCCTGCGCGGGGCTCGCGTGCTCGTCACCGCAGGCGAGACGCACGCCGAGACGCTCCGCTCAGCCGGCGCGGAAGTCACCAGCTACCACGATGGAATCGCCGACCGCGTGACGGCGCTGGCCGGGGGACCGGTCGACCTCGTGCTGGACGCCGCACCGTTCAGCGGCGCGGTGGCCGAACTCGTGCGCACCGTCAAGGAACCAGGACACGTGCTGACGCTCGATCTCAGCTCGGACGAACCCGGGGTCCAGACCATTGTCAGCTCGGGCGCCCAGCCGCGCTACGACGTCCTCGGCGAGTTCGCGTCGCTCGCGGCGCAGCGGCGGTTTTCGATTCCGGTGTCCCGGATTTTCCCGCTGGACGACTGGCGCGCCGCGCTTGAGCTGAGCCAGTCGCGGCAGGCCCGGGGCAAGCTGGTGCTGGCGCTTTAGCTCGCGCCGAGCATGCGGAGGACCAGTTCGCCGTATTCCTTGCCCAGTTCGGTGGGCGTCTGCCGGGTCCGTTCGCTGTACCAGCGTGCGACGTCGACGCCCAGCGACAGCACGGCTCGCGCGGCGATCCCGACGTCGCCGACGGTGAACGCGCCGGACTCGACACCGTCGGCGATCACCTCGCGCACGCGCTGCTCGATCTTCCGCCGCAGCTGCGCGACGACCTGATATTCCTTCTCCGGCAACGCATTCAGTTCGTACTGCACCACGCGCGCGACCGTGTGCCGCCGCGCGTGCCAGGCGACGAAATCCTCGACGAGCAGCCGCATCCGCTCCACCGGGCCGGTGACGCGCCCGAGGACGTCCTCGACGAGGGCGAGCGTCTGCTCGTGGCCGTTGCGGCTGATGGCGAAAAGCAGCGCGGCTTTCGAGGGGAAGTGCACGTACAGCGCGGCCGGGCTCATCCCCGCCGCGCCGGCGATGTCCCGCGTGGTGGTGGCGTGGTAGCCGCGTTCGGCGAACGACTCCACCCCGGCGAGCATCAGCCGGCGCGCGGTCTCGGGCTGCACGTCGGGCCACAGGTCGGCCGAGAGCGTGGTCATCCGGCGATCCTCCTCTAGTCCCGCGCCGGCCGGTGAGCCCGCCCGTCGTCCCTAGAGTGTAAGCGGTCGCTCAGTGCGGAGTCCGGTGATGCGTCCTCGCTGATCCGGCCCGTCAGATGACGTAGCGCCATCCGGTGAGGGAGTAGGCGCTGAACCAACAGCCGAGGAGGACGAAGGCGGCCGTCGTGGCCACTGCGGTGCCCGGGCGGCGGGCGGCGAGACCGCGGGCGATCGGGAACAGCAGGATGAAACCGGGGATCAGGAAGCGCGGCTTGACGGTCGGGAGGCCCGCGGTGCCCACGACCAGCACCACGATTCCGGCGCCGTAGGCGGCGAGCGGCCACCACCGCGACAGCGGGCGCAGCGTTTTCGCCAGCAGGACGGCGAGCACGGCCGCTCCCAGCACGATGAAAACGGTCAGCGTCTCCATCACCGAAGAACCGGATGCCAGTTTCTGCCAGGAGAATTCCGCCGCCTCTCGGCCGCCGTCGAAGCGGGTTCGCCAGTTGTCCCATTCGAGGTCGAACCAGCCGGTCGGACTGCCCGTCCAGACCGCGACGAAGACCCACCAGCCGAGCAAGCCGAGCGGGCACAGCACCGCGCAGATCATGGTCGTCCAGCGGTCGCGGGTGCGGACGAAGGCGATCACCGCGGCGACGCCGACGACGGCGATGAGGACTGCGGCGGTCGAGCGGGTGAGGCCAGCGCCCACGCAGCACGCGGCGGCCAGCAGCCAGCGGCGCTCGACGACTCCGACGAGCGTCCAGGCGGCGAAGGCGGTGAACAGCGCTTCGGTGAAGACCATCGACTGCGTGATGGCGAGCGGTGCCCCGGCCCACAGCGCTACCAGCAGCAACCCGGTGCGCGTGCGGCCGTCGATCCGCTGGGACAGCCGGAAGATCGCGGCCGCGGCGAGGCATCCGGCGACTGCGCTCACCAGCAGCCCGGCCAGGACCGTGCTGCCCAACGTGATCGGCGAGACGACACGGAGCAAGGTCGGATACGCCGGGAAGAACGCGAGCGGCGTGTAAGGCGCGTAGTTCCCCGCCGCGTCGTACAGGCCGCGTGTGGTGCCGAAGTAGCCGTAGTCGGCGATGTCCAGGTAGAACTGCCCGTCCCAGGCGGTGAGGCGGCCGATGAGGGGCTGGCCGGTCCTCACGGTGAACAGCGCGAGCAGGGCGACGCTGAACACGCGGATGACCAGGTACCCGCCGATCGCGCGGACGTACGGGCGTTGGTGCCAGCGGATCGTCGACGGGGTGAAGGCGGTTGGTTCGGCAAGCGTCGTCAAGGTGGTTCTTTCTCGTGGAGCGGGCACTGGCGGACCGGTCAGCGGTGGCTGGTGCTGGTGGGGTGGCGGCCAGTGGTCGTCGTGCGGTTCGGGGTGGTCCCGGGGGAGCTGCTGCCGGGTGTCGGGTCAAGGGTCGGGGCGGGCTGGGGTCCGGTGGTCGGCGCGACGGCGGGCTGGACGGTCTGCGGCGCGGTGGCCGGACCGGTCTGGCCCGCTGTCACTGTCACCAGAACGACGAGCAGCGCCGTCGTCAGGGCGCTCCCGCCGACCACGACGAGGTTCCGCAACTGGCGTCGCTTGCGGCCTTCCGACAGCAGCCGCTCGGGATCCACGCCGGGCGGCGGTTCGTCGACCGGCCCGGCGAGCAGGATCACCGCGCGTGCTTCGTCGTCGTTCATGCCCGCCCCTCCTGGGACGCCAGGTGCCCGAGCTGGCTGGGATCGAGGAGTTTGCGCAGGGTCGCCAAGCCGCGCGCGGACTGGCTCTTGACGGTGCCCGCCGAGCAGCCGAGAGCGGCGGCGGTCTCGTCGACGCTGAGGTCGTCCCAAAACCGCAGCACGAGAACCGCGCGTTGTTTCGGCGGGACGCCGTCGAGAGCCGCGCGCACGGAAAGCCGCTGGGCGTGGTCGGGCTCCGGTGCCGTGCTGATGTCCGGCAGCTCCGCGGAAAGGTGTTCGCGCGAACGCCACTTCCGCCGGTTTTCGTTCAGGAACGCGCGCACGACCATCCGCCGCACGTAAGCGTCCAGTTCGCCCCGCCGGACCAGCCTCGGCCACACGCGGTAGAGCTTGAGGAAGGTGACCTGCAGCAGGTCGTCGGCCCGGTGCCAGTCCCCGCACAGGACGAACGCGGTGGCGCGCAGGGAACCCGAGGACGCCGCGACGTACGCGACGAACTCGTCCTCCCACCACGCGTCTTGCTCCACACGGGGTACAGGCCTCGTGGCGCCGGGGAGGTTGCATGCAGATGGAGTGACACAGGTCATAGAAAGCGGACCTGCTGGCGTGTCCACAGTGGACTGATCGATCCCGCTCCGTCCATCGGGAGGGGAACCGTCGACGCTTGCGCAAGGGGGAAGAGCCGTGCCAAAGTCTCTGTGCAATGTCACATGACACACTGCCGGAATCAGGGAGACCCATGAGCACGGTGGACCGGCCTTGGCGCGGCATCCATGTCGCGACCGCCCTGCCGTTCGACGACGACCTCTCGGTGGACTACGACGGTTTCGCCGAGCATGTCCGGTGGCTCGCCGAAAACGGCATGGACGGCGTGACTCCCAACGGTTCGCTGGGGGAGTACCAGACCCTCACGGACGAGGAGCGGGCGCGCGTCGTCGAAGTCGCGGTCGAGGCCGCGCCGGACGGTTTCGGGGTCATGCCCGGCGCCGCCGCGTACGGCTCGGGGGAGACCTGCCGATGGATCGAGCAGGCGGCTCAAGCCGGCGCGCACTCGGTGCTGCTGCTCCCGCCCAACGCGTACCGGGCCGACGCCGACGCTGTCGTCGAGCATTACCGCGCCGCTGCCGCAGTGGGCCTTCCGATCGTGGCGTACAACAATCCGTACGACACCAAGGTCGACTTGACCCCCGACCTGCTCGCGCGGCTTTTCGCGGAAGACCTCATCGTGGCGGTCAAGGAGTTCACCGGCGATGTCCGGCGGGCGTACGAGATCGCCGAACTCGCGCCTGGGCTCGACGTGCTGATCGGCAGCGACGACGTCGTGCTCGAACTCGGCATCGCGGGGGCGGTCGGCTGGATCGCCGGGTACCCGAACGCACTGCCCGTCGCGTCGAAGAAGCTCTACGACCTGGCTACGTCGGGGCAGGCCGAGGACATCGCCGCGGCGGTCCCGTTGTACCGGGACCTGCATTCGTTGCTGCGCTGGGATTCCAAGACCGAGTTCGTGCAGGCGATCAAGGCGTCGATGGACATCGCGGGCCGCAAGGGCGGCGCGTGCCGTCCGCCCCGCCACGCCCTGACCGGCGCCGCCGCGGACCGGGTGAACGCCGATACCAAGGCGGCCCTCGAAAAAGGCTATTGCTGATCCGTCGCCGCGAGAACTTCGCACAGGAAGCGAGAACCGATGAGGACGAGCCGAATCATCCACGCGGTCGATTCCCACACCGAAGGAATGCCGACCCGCGTGGTGACCGGCGGGGTCGGCGTGTTCCCCGGCGCGACGATGGCCGAACGCCGGGTGTGGTTCCAGGAGAACGCCGACGACCTGCGGACCTTCCTCATGTGCGAGCCGCGCGGGCATTCCGCGATGAGCGGGAGCGTCCTGCAGCCGCCGACGCGACCGGACGCGGACTACGGCGTGCTCTTCATCGAGGTCTCGGGCCTGCTTCCGATGTGCGGGCACGGCACGATCGGGACCGCGACGGTCCTCGTCGAAACCGGGATGGTTCCTGTCGTCGAGCCGGTGACGACCGTTCGGCTGGAAACGCCTGTCGGTCTGGTGGTCGCCGAGGTCGCGGTCGCGGACGGGAAAGCCACGTCGGTGACGATCCGCAACGTGCCGTCTTTCTCCTTGGCGCTGGACGCGAGCGTCGAGGTTCCCGGTTTCGGGGACGTGCGGTACGACCTCGCTTTCGGCGGGAACTTCTACGCGATCGTCGACCTCGACGACTTGGGTCTTCCCTTCGACCGGAAGGCCAAGAACGAACTGCTCGACGCCGGTCTGAGGATCATGAGCGCGATCAACGAACACGCGCTGCCCCGGCATCCCGAGCGCCCCGACATCTCCGGCTGCCACCACGTCTACCTCAAAGCGCCCGGCTCCGACGCGAAACATTCGCGGCACGCCATGGCTATTCACCCCGGATGGTTCGACCGTTCGCCCTGCGGCACCGGGACGAGCGCCCGGATGGCTCAGCTGCACGCACGCGGCGAACTGGCCCTCGACACCGATTTCGTCAACGAGTCCTTTATCGGCACCACTTTCACCGGAAGGCTGGTCGAGGAAACGAAAGTCGGCGGAATACCGGCGGTAGTACCGACGATCACCGGACGCGCCTGGATCACCGGCACCGCGCAATACCTGCTCGACCCGACAGATCCTTTCCCCGCCGGGTTCGAGCTGTGACCACGCCCGACGTCCTGATCATCGGCGCCGGTGCGCTCGGCGCCGCCACGGCTTGGTTCGCGACCCGTGCGGGCCTTTCCGTCGAAGTCGTCGAACAGGGACAGGTGGCCAGCGGCACGACCAGCAGCTGCGAAGGGAATCTCCTGGTCTCGGACAAAGAAGCCGGACCCGAACTCGATCTCGCGCTCTTGTCGCTGGTTGCCTGGCAAGAGGAGCTTGGCGAACACGGCTCGCTCTGGGAGTTCGAGCGCAAGGGCGGCCTGGTCGTTTCGTCCACAGTGGACTCCGCGGCCGGACTGGCCCAACTGGCCGAGCGGCAACGCCTCGCGGGTGTCGAGGTGCATGACCTCGCCCCGGAAGCGATTCCCGACTACGAGCCGCATTTGACCCGTGAGCTTTCCGCGGCCGCGTTCTATCCTCAGGACTGCCAGGTGCAACCGATGCTGGTAGCGGCTCACCTGCTCCGGATGGCGCGCGAACGCGGCGCCGAGGTCCGCACCGGCACCCGGGTCGTCGGGTTTCTCCGGGACGGTGACCGGATCCTCGGCGTCCGAACCGATCGCGGAGACCGGTACGGCGGCTGCGTCGTGAACGCCGCGGGAACCTGGGCGGGGGAGGTCGCCGCGCTCGCCGGCGTGGAGGTACCCATTCTGCCGCGCCGGGGCTTCATTCTCGTGACGCAACCGCTGCCGCTGACCGTGTTCCACAAGGTGTACGCCGGGGAATACGTTGCCAGCACCCAAAGCTCCGGCGAAGGGCTGCAAACGTCAACGGTGGTCGAGGGAACTCAGGCGGGAACGATCCTCATCGGCTCCTCCCGCGAGCGGGTGGGCTTCGACCGTTCCGTGTCGCCGCAGGCACTCCGGGAGATAGCCGCCAAGGCGCTCGTGCTCTATCCGTCGCTGGGCCGGGCCAAGGTGATGCGCAGCTACCTGGGGTTCCGCCCGTACTGCCCCGATCATCTCCCGGTCATCGGGCCGGATCCTCGGGCTCCCGGCCTTTGGCACGCGGCGGGCCACGAAGGCGCGGGCATCGGTCTTTCCGCCGGAACAGCGAAGATTCTCGTCCAAGCGCTTCTCGGAGAGGCGACTGCCATCGATATCTCGCCCTTCGCACCCGAACGGTTCGCCATGCCGGAGGCCTCGTGACCACCACCGTGACGCTGACCTTCGACGGTCAGCCGCTCACCGCGTCGCCCGGGCAGAGCGTCGGCGCGGCGCTCACCGATGCCGGGGTGCGTTCCTGGCGCACGACTCGCCGCGGCGGTCGGCCCAGGGGCCTGTTCTGCGGGATCGGCGTCTGCTTCGACTGCCTGATCACCGTGGACGACGTGGCTGACCAGCGGGCCTGCTTGGTGCCGGTCCGGGACGGCATGGTCGTGCGGAGCGATTCCGATGAGTAGGTACGACGTCGTCGTGGTCGGCGGCGGTCCGAGCGGTCTCGCAGCCGCTGCGGCAGCGTCCGGGAACGGCCTGCGCGTGGCGCTCGTCGATGCCTCGTCCCAGATCGGCGGCCAGTACTGGCGGCGGCCCAGCGATCAAGCGGCTGCGCAGCACGGCACGACACTTGAGTCGCTGCGTCGACGCCTGATCGACGTCGACCATTACCCGGAACACCAGGTCTGGCTTCTCGAGCCGGGCGGAGAGCACCGCCTGCACCTGGCACCGGCCCACGAAAGCGTGCGAAGCGCGGCCCCGCCTGTCCTTCGCGCCCGTTCCCTGATCCTGTGCCCGGGGGCCTACGACCGCCAGTTGCCGATCCCGGGGTGGGACCTCCCCGGGGTGATGGCGGCGGGCGGAGTCCAAGCCCTGGTGAAGGCGCACGGTGTCCTCCCCGGTCGGCGAGCCGTCGTCGCGGGCACCGGGCCCTTTCTGCCTCCGGTGGCGCGGCAGCTCGCGGAAGCGGGCGCGGAGGTCGTCGCTGTCTGCGAAGCGAACAGCATCACGGGCTGGCTGCGGACGCCGCTCGGTGCGATGGCTGTCCCGGCCAAACTGGGCGAAGCCGTGTCGTACGCCACCGCGTTCGCGCGGCACCGCATTCCCTTCCGGGCACGCACAATCGTGGCTGCCATCGAAGGCGACGACAAGGTCGACTCCGTGCGGCTTCGCAAGGTCGACCGCGCTGGAAACCTGACCGGCGGGGGCGAGACGCTCGACGGGATCGACCTGGTCGCCCTGGGCTGGGGATTCACCCCGTCTCTCGAACTGATCCTCGCCGCGGGCGCCGCCACCCGCGTCGACCTGGACGAATCGCTGGTCGCCGTGGTCGACGCCTGGCAACGCACCGATGCCGCCGGTGTCTACGTCGCGGGCGAGGCTACGGGCGTCGGCGGGGCACTTCTCGCGCTTGCTGAAGGCGAGATCGCGGGCCTGACTGTAGCCATTGACCAAGGCCGCTCCGTGGACCGCCGACGCGTTGGCCGCCTCCAGCGCCAGGTGCGGCGGGGGAGAGCTTTCGCGGCTGCCATGCATCGCGCGCACCCCCTGCCCGCGGGCTGGCAGGCGTGGCTCGAGCCGGACACGACGGTGTGCCGGTGCGAAGAGGTCACCGTCCAAGACATCCGCGACGCATGCCAGGCTTTGGGTGCCGTCGACGCACGGACGGCGAAGCTCTTGGCGCGACCCGGGATGGGGTGGTGCCAGGGCCGCGTCTGCGGATTCGCCTCGGCCAAGCTCGCCCAGGGCGAGGGAAAACGCTTGGCGGTCAACGATCTCGCGCCGATGTCCAAACGGTCGATCGCGATGCCGGTGTCCTTGGAACGGCTCGCTGCGGACGAACCTCACTAGGATGAGCGTCCGGGAAGAAGAGGAGTGAGGGATGAGCGCGAACATCCAGGAGTTCGAGAAGACGACACTCCGGGAGCGGGTCTCGCACGCCCTTCGCGCCGCAGTCGTGGCCGGGGAGCTCGAACCCGGCAACGTCTACTCCGCGCCGGAACTGGCCAAACGGTTCGGCGTGTCCGCCACTCCCGTGCGCGAAGCGATGCTCGACCTGGTCCGCGAAGGCCTGGTCGCCACTGTCCCGAACAAGGGTTACCGGGTCACGGAGATGGCCGAGAGCGAGCTGGACCAGATCACCGAGCTTCGCATGCTGATCGAGCCTGCTCTGGTCGCCCGCGCTCTTGCCCGCATTCCGGATGGCGATCTGCCGGAACTTCGAGCGATGGCGCAGGCCATTGTGGACGAAGCGGCAGCGGGAGATCTGGTCGCGTACACCGAGGCGGACCGGGCGTTCCACCTCAGGTTGCTGGGCTATGCGGGGAATGCCCGCGCGACTTCGCTTATCGCCGATCTGCGGGCGCATACGCGGCTTTACGGGCTCGCCGCCTTGTCCGAACGCGGCGAACTGGAGGAGTCCGCGCGCGAGCACCACGAGATCCTCGACGCGATCGCTGATGGGAATGCCGGGCTGGTCGAGAAGCTCATGCGTACTCACATCGGGCATGTGCGGGAGTCGTGGGCCAGTGCTGAGCCGACGCAGCGGAAGCGGAATTCTTCGTCGTGAGCCCGGACGACCTTGCCGACGCCGCCCTGGACCGCGGCCTGCAGGTTCCCGCCGATGGCGTAGACGTGCCTGCCGAACACGGATTTCCCGGGGACCAGGACGCGTTCCGTGTGGGCAGCGCCTGCGGGGCGGCGGAGCCGGGTGCCGAGACTGCGATACGTATCATCGTCAGCCGGGAAACGACGGAACGGTTGCTGCCGATCCCATTCCGCGCAGGGCGAAGGGGGAGGCGTGGAGTGTCCGAGATGTCGCCAAGGACGCCTTGAGAAAATCAAGGCAACCCGGTTTGCTCTTGTTATTTCCAAATGCCCTGAATGCGACGCAATTTGGCCGGTCGAAGGAAATGTCGGCGCGGATAACTTCGTTCAGTTTCAGCTATTCCTGGACCTCGTAGGCGAATCCGAGACGGACACTCCTTACGAGGAAATCGGCTCGCTTTAGCGCAGCTCACCGGACCTTGAGCCCGAGCGAAAGACGAGCCTGCGACGTCCACGCGGCCAGAAACGCTTCCTCTCCCGCATCCCCCGGTGTATGCCCGACGAGCGCTTCAAGAATCGGGTAGTACGTCAGCGAAGCGAGCAGCACCGACGCGGTGGCTGCCGGATCCTCGACCTGAAAGTCGCCACGCCGCACGCCGGACGCGATCCACTCCGTCGCGACCGTGTAGACCGATCCGAGCACGCCGTGCCACATTTGCTCCAGCAGGTCCGGAAACGGCTCCAGTTCGCGGAAAATGATGCGCAATGCCGCACGGTCACGGCGCATGCTGTCCCAAACCAGTCGCGCGACCACCGGCAGTGCCTCGTCCGGTGCCTCCGGCAGCGCGGCCGCTCGGCGACTGCTCTCGCTGACCCCCGCCAGGTGCTGCCGCACGATTTCCTCCAGCAGTGCCCGCTTGGACGGGAAGTGCTTGTACAGCGCCCCGGAACCGGGGTTGAGTCCGCAGGCTCGCTGGATGTCGGCGGTCGAGGTCTGGTCGAAACCCCGTTCGGAGAACAGCCGGGTGGCCGCTTCGACCAGGTTCTGCCGAGTGACTCCGGGAGTTGAACGCGCCATAGTGAGAGAGTACTCTCTTTCCTATGATCGAGGTTCAGGTGACCGAGACGATCAACTGCCCGGCGGACCGCGTGCTCGAGTTCGTGATGGATCCCCGTGCCTACGCCGCGGTCGACCGCAAGATCGGTGCGATCGACTGGGTGCGGCGCGACGGGGATGTCACCGAATTCCGCTTCGGCAGCAAGCTTCCGGGGCTGCCCGGCCCCGCGGCGAAGATCGTTTCGCGGATGAGCCGGACCCCGGGCGAGCGGGTGGACGTGCGGCTGCCGCCGATTCCGGCGAATCGGCTGGCCAATCTCGTCTCCGAGTTCAGCGCCAGCTGGGTGTGCGTCCCGGCGGGCGAGCAGACTGCGGTCACGCGGACGGTGCGATGCGGGTTCAAAGGGCCGATGAAGTGGCTGGCGGAACCGGTTCTGCGCCGCACGTTGCGGCCGGACGTCGAGGACGAGATGCGGCAGGCCAAGGCGGTGCTTGAGGCCCGTCAGTCCTGAACGAGACAGACGCCGCCCCCGGTGTGCGGAACTCAGCCGAAGACGAACCAGAAGAACGCAGCGAGTCTGGCCGGAAGGAATCTCAGCGCGGTCAGGGGGGCGGTAAACGCGGCGCACGGAAGGCGGGACACCGAGGAACTCCTAACGTTCCGGTACGGACGCGACCGTGTCCTCGGGTGCGGTCCGAGCCGGGATCGCGTCGGCGGGCCCGAGCCGCTCCGCCGCGAAGTCGAGGAGGGCGGAGGCGCGCGGAGTGAGCTTCATGTCCGCCGGCCAGATCCCCACTACGTGGGAAACCGTGACAGGGGGGTCGAGAGGCCGGATGACGACCGGTCGCCCCTCGATGCTCATGGGGAGCGCATGGGGCCGGGACATGAGCAGCCCGTACCCGAGTCCGCGGCCCACCAGTGCCTCGACGAGGCCGATCTGGGAGACCCTGGCTTCGATCCTGGGCTCCAGGCCGCGCGCGGTGAACGCGTCCGCCACATTGCGGACGCCCGGTGTCGCGTCGTACTGGATGTAGGGCTCGTCGGCGAGATCCGCCAGGTCCACTGTTTCGGCCGCCGCGAGCGGATGCCCGGGAGGCAGGTGCGCCTCGAGTTCTGTCGCATAGATCCTGCGGCGGCGGCATCCGATCGGCAGTGACACGTCGTAGACGAGGGCCACATCGAGACGCCCTGCCTCGAGAGCGGAGAGCAGCTCTTCGTTGGTGCCCACCGTGATCCCGATGCTCACGCCGGGATGCCTCTTGGGGAAGCCCTCGAGCAGCTCCGGCACCACGTTCGCGGCGAAGCTCGAATAGCAGCCCAGCCGCACTGGACCCCTCAGTTCCTGTTCGCGCCCGGCGCTCAGGACGAGTTCGTGCGTGTCGGCCACGATCTGACGAGCCCGTCTGGCGAAATCCTGACCGGTCGGCGTGAGGGTGAGCCCTCTGGCCTTGCGCCGCACGCACAGCTGCTCGCCCACGGCGCTCTCCAGGCTCGACACGGCCTGTGACAGCGCGGACTCCGAGATGTGCAGGTGCGCCGCGGCCGCGCTGAGCGTGGGGAAGTTCGGCAGTGCCGCGAAAAGTTCGAGTTGCCGCAGGCTCACCTCGGAGATGGTTGCCCCACTTCTTCAGCTCAACCGAATTACATCCTCACATTACCACGATTTACACGCAGACGAAGGCCTCGCATCATAAGGGGAACAGCTTCCCGATCCCTCCGAACGGAGGGCTGGCAAGGACTTTGGGGACAACGGTGTGCTCCTCCATTGCCGCGGGCGACTCCGTCTCACCACGGCGAATCGCCTCCGCAGCGATCATCGGCGCCGCTCCGCGCAAGTCAGTCAAGGAGAAGCGAAGTCAGGCAAGGAGAAGCAGTGGCAAGTGAGGACACTCGAATCGCGATCGTCGGCGGAGGGATGGGCGGGCTGACGGCCGCGATCGCGCTGCGGAAGATCGCCGGAGTCCGGGCCACCGTGTTCGAGCAGGCAGGCAAGCTGGGCGAAGTGGGCGCGGGGGTCACGGTCGCGCCGAACGCCGCGCGCGTTCTCGACAGACTCGGCGTGCTCGATCGGATCAGGCGGATCGGAGCGGTCCCGGACGGGCACGGCGTCTACCAGAACGCCATGGGCGGTCTGGTGACCGACGCGGCATGGGAGGACTCGGCCAAGCAGTACCAGAACATCGGGATGTACCGCCCGGACCTGATCGAAGCCTTGGCACAGGAGGTCGATCCGGCGACGATCCGTCTCGGCCACCGGCTGGTTTCGGTGGAGACATTGGGGTCCGACGTTCGCGTCGAGTTCGAGAACGGCGCGGACGACGTGTTCGACGCCGTGATCGGAGCGGACGGCATCCATTCGGTGGTGCGGGGAGCCGTCGGCCAGTTCCCGGAGCCGGTCTACTCCGGGTACCTCGTCTATCGCGGAGTGGTCGACGCGTCCCGCCTGCCCGGCGACTGGCGCATGATCAGCCAGGTGTGGATGGGCAACCGGAGGCACTTCATGTGCTATCCGCTGCAGCGGCGGAAGCTGTTCAACTTCGTCGCCGGCATCCCGAGCGACCGGCCGCTCGACGGGGCCTGGTCCGGCCCGGCGGCGGTCGGCGAACTCGCCGCCGAGTTCGCGGGCGCGGACTGGGACCCGAGACTCCAGGAGTTCATCGGGTGCGTCGAGCACACCTTCTGGTGGGGCCTCTTCG
The DNA here is from genome assembly GCF_040610415.1 of Amycolatopsis sp. NPDC004079. Taxonomy (NCBI): domain Bacteria; kingdom Bacillati; phylum Actinomycetota; class Actinomycetes; order Pseudonocardiales; family Pseudonocardiaceae; genus Amycolatopsis; species Amycolatopsis sp. NPDC004079. The sequence goes on from NZ_JBEXMH010000008.1 coordinate 140,951, forward strand.
ATCACGAACCGCTTACCAACTGGTCCCGGGGGCCGATCACTCTGCTCGGCGACGCGGCGCACACGATGTTGCCGCACCAAGGGCAGGGGGTGAACCAGGCGATCGAGGACAGCATGGCGCTCGCCACGTTCCTCGCAGCGGCCGACAGCGTCGCCGACATCCCCGAGGCGTTCAGGCGCTACACCTCAGTCCGCATGCAACGCACGGCGATCCTGCAGAACGGCTCTCGCCGGGCTGGTGCCATGTTCGACGCACAGTACGAATTCGCGGACCTCGAGAAGCGCGACGCCGATCTCCGGGTCGGGCGCGACTTCCGGCGAAGCGCGGTATTCGACTACGACGCGCAGAAAGTGGCCGAACAGGCGCTCAACCGATTTCAGGGGGTTCCGGTCGCATGACCTCGATCAGCATCATCGGCAGCGGCAAGATGAGCGGGGCGATCGCGGAAGTCGCGACCCGGGCCGGCGCCGGCGTCCAGATCGTCAAGCGCAGTGCGGAGAGCATGTCCGCGGCGCGTCCTGGTCCCGACTACGGCGTCATGGGCGACAAGCTCACCGGCGACCTGGTCGTGCTCGCCGTTCCCTACGGGGCGTACCCGGGCATCGTCGAGCGCTATCGGGACCAGCTCCGCGAAAAGATCGTCATCGACATCAGCAACCCCATCGATTTCTCCACCTACGACCGGCTGAAGTCGCCCGCCGATTCGTCCACCGCGGCCGAACTCGTGAAGCTGCTGCCGGCGGGCACGGCCGTCGTCAAGGCGTTCAACGTCAATCTCGGAGACACGCTCGTCAGCGGCACGAACGGCACGACGCGCACGACCGTCCTGTTCGCCGGCGACTACGCGGAGGCGAAGGTGGCCGTCGCGGCGTTCGTCGAGGCGGCGGGAATGCGTGCCGTCGACGTCGGTCCGCTCACCCGCGCAAGGGAACTCGAGGCGATGGGATTCCTCCAGATCGTGTTGGCGGCGCTCGGCAAGACGCGTTACGAGTCGGGCTTCGCGCTGTTGGAGTGAGCGGGGTTCGGCCGACCTGCCTGGGTCAGTGCCGGCAGGCGGCCGCCCCGTGGCAGGAGACCATCGCCCGCAGCGTGTCGTGCAGTTGTCGTGCCCTCTCCGGCGGCAGCTGAGCGGCCGTGTTGTGCAGTTCCTGCGGATCTGTGGTCCGGTCGTAGTACTCCTTGGCTCCGTCGGCGTACTCGACGTAGGTGTAGGCGGTGCTCCGAATCGCCTCGTAGGTGGTCGGATTGCCGCTGTTCTTCGCGGGTTTGTCCGGGTCGTTCTTGTCGAAGTCGGGACCGTGGTGCTCCACCAGTCCGACGGTGCGCCACGCCGGGGGCGCGGTGCCGTTCAGCAGCGGCACCAGGCTTTCGCCGTCCACCGGTGCGGGGGTCGATGCCCCGGCGAGTGCTTCGAAGGTCGGTCGCAGGTCGATGTTCTCCGCGGGCTGGTCCACGGTCGCGCCTGCCTTGACGCCGGGGCCGGTGACCACCAGCGGCACGTGCACGTCCGTGTCGAACGCCGTCTGCTTTCCGGGGGTGAGCCGGTACTCGCCCATGTGGTAGCCGTTGTCCGAGGTGAAGACGAGGTCGGTGTTCCCGCGTACTCCGGCTTTGTCCAGTGCCGCTTGCACGGTGCCGATCATCTTGTCGACCGACTGCACGGCCTGCGCCCGCTTGCGGAAGTCCTTGTCGATGTCCTGTTTTTCCCGGTCGGTCAACGGGGTGCGGGAGGCGAGCCACGACGGCGGCGAAGACGGAAGGGTGTCGTACGCGGGGCCGCGCGGTGCGGTGAGCCCGGGGAACGCATCGGCGTCGCGAGGCGCGGGGGTGTAGGGGCCGTGCGGGGCGAACGTGGCGAGTTCCATCGCGAACGGGGTGTGGTCGGCTGCCGAGCTGGCGACGAAGCGCGCGGCCTTCTCCGCCATGACGTCGACGAGGTAGTCCTCGGGTTTCTTGCCGTAATGCTTGACCGTGCCGTTCTCGTTGAGGTCGTAGTCGAATTCGCCGTAGCCGTTCCCCGCGACGTCCCACTCGGTCCAGCCGGGCGGGATCCCGTCGGATTTCGGCTGGTAGCCGTTGAGGTACTTGCCCATCATCGCGGTCCGGTACCCGGCCTGCTGCAACGACGTCGCGTAGGTCGACTTGTCGTCGCCGCGGCCGTGGAAGGCTCGGTAGCCGCCGTCCTTGCCGCCGTTGGTGAACACGCCGGTGTCGTGCGGGACCATCCCGGTGAACAGCGACGAGCGCGACGGGCAGCAGAGGGAATCGGTGACGGTGTAGTTGGCGAAGGAGGTGCCGTTCCTGGCCATCTCCTGTACGTGCGGCAGATACGGCAGCAGGTTCATCGACAGATCGTCGGTGAGCACGAGGACGATGTTCGGTTTGCCGCCGGCCGCGGCGGGCTGGCCCGGCACGCAGGCGACGGCCGTCGAAGCCACTGTCAAGGCCAGCAGCGGGATCAGGAGCGAACGAGCGCGTTGCGGCATGCCCCGCACGCTAGAACCGTGACCGGCGAGTTCGGTTCGAGGCGTGTTCGGGTTCGGTAAATCCGCCGCGCGCTCAGCCGAGTTCCTGGGCGAGCCCGACGACGATGTTCTCCGGCCCCCGCACGTAACACAGCAGATAGATGTCCTCGTACCGCACCACCTCGTCGACCAGTTCGGCCCCGTGCGCGCGCAGGCGGGCGAGGGTGTCCTCGAGGTCGTCGACCGCGAACATCATCCGGCGGATGCCCAGCGTGTTCGCCGGGGCCTTCCACGGCTCCGGGGCGATCGCCTTCGGCTGGTGGAATTTCGCCAGTTCGACCCGCCCGGGGCCGTCCGGGACGCGCAGCATGGCGACGTCTTGCTCGACGTCTTTCAGCCCGACCACCCGTTCCGCGCCGCGCCAGTCCAGCGGGCCCTTGTTTTCCAGTTCCAGCCCCAGTTCGACGAAGAACGCGATGACCGCGTCGAGGTCCTCGACGACGATGAGGACGTTGTCCATCCGCTTGACCGTCATGCGGTCACCGTAGCGCTCCCAGAAAACCTTAGTGGTGCTATTCTTAGCGCAAAGCTATTCACGGGGGTGCCGGATGCCGAAGCGGACCGAGCCGGACGAGGTCGACGAGATGCTCGCGCAGTGGCGCGCGGAGACGCCGGACGTCGACACTTCGCCGCTGGCGGTGTTCGGGCGGTTGCATCGTTCGTTCGACCGGTACCAGCGGCAGTTGACACGAGTGTTCGCCCGGCACGGGATCACGGTCGCGGACTTCGGGATCCTCGCCGCGCTCCGCCGGGGCGGCGCGCCTTACCGGCGCACGGCGGGGGACCTCGCCGACACGAACCTGCTCACCACCGGCGGCATCACGCAGCGGGTGGACAAACTGGTGCAGGCCGGGCTCGTCCGCCGCGAACGCGACGAGGACGACCGGCGCGTCGTGTTCATCGGTCTCACCGAGGAAGGGCTCGCGGCCACGGACAAGGTGGTGCACGAGCATTTTCCCAACGAGAACCGCATGCTGGCCGGACTGACCGCGGCGGAACGGGCGCAGCTGGCGAAATTGCTGGGGCGGCTGGAGCGGTCTCTGGACCAGGCCGAGTTCGGCGACTGAACTTCGGGTTTTGCCGAGGTGTTCGGCTCGGCTCGGGTCGGGCGGCGGCCGCGTGCGCGGCAAGCTGCGGACCGCTCCCACGGCCACGACGCACCCAATGTGGCGTTCGGTGGATCCCACGCACCCAATGTGGCGTTCGGTGCGTGGCATGCACCCAATGCCACATTGGGGCGCGATGTCGCTGCCATTGCCAGGGCGGCGGTTGAGGGCGAGCCCGCACAGCGTCGGCGGAGCGCCGCTCCGATGCGCCGTCCGCCGCGGCTTCGCCGGACGCGGGGGTTGGCTCGCTGTTCGCACGAGCAAATAGCTCCGTGTCGTTTCGGCGGTTCCGGGCTTAGGTTCGGGCAATGGCTAACGAATTGACCATTCCGCTCCTGCCCTGTCGCTCCATCGGCGACGTCGCGCCGTTCTACGAGATGCTGGGCTTCGAGATCACCTCCCGGCAGGACCGGCCGTACTCGCACCTCGCGGTGCGCCGGGAAGACCTCAATCTGCACTTTTTCGGGATGGACGGCTACGACCCGGCCCAGTCGTACAGCACGTGCCTCGTCATCGTGGAGGACACCAGTGAGCTGTTCGAGGCCTTCGCGGCGGGAATGCGGTCCGTGCACGGGAAACTGCTCGTCTCCGGCATCCCGCGGATGACCCGGCCGCGGCTGCGCAACGACCGGTACACCGGGTTCACCGTCGTCGATCCGGGCGGCAACTGGATCCGGATCAACCAGGCCGCCAAGGCGCCCGAGGCGCGGACCAAACTCGCGAAAGCACTGGAAAACGCGGCGCGGCAGGCGGATTCGCACGGCGACGAACGCCAGGGGCTGAAGATCCTGGAAGGCGCGCTGAAGCGGGCGACCGGCGACGAACCGGAGTTGCGGGCGGTGCGGGAGTACCGCGACGAGCTCGTCGAACGGATCGCGGGGGCTGGGCCGCGTTCAGGCGCGTGAGCGCGGCCCAGCCGACTCGGGTCGCAACGGGGTGCGGCCTGCTTCGGATCCAAGAGGGCTCGACGTGCCCGTGTCCGCGGGCTTGGTCAAGCAGCCGCGGGAACTCGCGATGCTCGCCGAGGCGGGCGAACCTGCTGACGGATCAGCCCCGAGCCCACGGGATCGGTTCGTCCGCCAGGCTCAGGTACAGGCTCTTCTGCCGCTGGTAACTGCGGATCGCGGTGCGGCCCTTGTCCGTGCCGAGGCCGCTTTCCTTGGTGCCGCTGAACGGCGTCGAGATGCTGAACTGCTTGTACGTGTTGATCCACACCGTCCCGGCGTCGACGCGGCGCGCCAGGCGGAGGGCGCGGCGGTAGTCGGCGGTCCAGATGCCGCACGCCAGGCCGTAGACGGTCGAGTTGGCCTGAGCGACCAGGTCTTCCTCGTCGTCGTAGGGCAGCAGGACGCCGACCGGGCCGAAGATTTCCTCCTGGCACGTCTTCGCGTCCGGGGCGAGACCGTCGAGCAGGGTGGGTTCGTAGTAAGCGCCGCGCGAGAAGCGTTCATCAGAAGGGATTTGGCCGCCGCACAGGACATTCGCGCCTTCTTCGCGGGCGCGGTCGACCATCGCGGCCACCTTGTCGCGGTGCGCGAACGTCGCCAGCGGCCCGACGTGGGTGGCCGGATCCGTGCCGGGGCCGAGTCGCAGGCCCGAAGCAGCGGCGACCAGGCGGGCAGCCCATTCGTCGTACTGCTCGCGCGGCAGGAAGATCCGCGATCCGGCGATGCAGCTCTGTCCGGTCGACGAGAAGATTCCGTACAGGATTCCGGCGACAGTCTCCTCGACGTCGGCATCCGCGCAGACGATCGTCGGGGATTTGCCGCCCAGTTCCATGGTGACCGGGATGATCCGGTCCGCGGCGATGCGGCCCAGCACGCGACCGGTGGCCGTGCCGCCGGTGAAGGCGAGCTTGCCGACCAGCGGATGGCGGGAGATGGCGTCGCCGACGACCGAACCGGGGCCGGGCAGGACGGACAGCAGCGCGGGCGGGACACCGGCGTCATGGACGAGACGGGCCAGCGCCAGCGAGACCAGGGGAGTGGCTTCGGCCGGTTTGAGCAGGACAGCGTTCCCGGCGGCGAGCGCGGGGGCGATCTTCTGGGCATCGCTGGCGATCGGCGAGTTCCACGGCGTGATCGCGCCGACGACGCCGATCGGTTCGTGCACGCTCATCGTCAGGTGCGCGCCGCGGCTCGGCGGGAGTTCGCCTTCGAGGGTTTCGAGCGCCGCCGCGTAGTAGCGGAACGTGCCGGCCGCGCTCGCGACCAGTGCGCGGGTTTCGCCGAGTGCCTTGCCGGTGTTGCGGGTTTGCAGCAGGGCGAGTTGCTCGGCGTGGGCCTCGATCGCGTCGGCGACGCGGGTGAGCAGGCGGGCGCGCTGGTGCGGCAAGAGGTCCCGCCACGCCGGATCCGCGGCGGCCGCGGCACCGGCGCGGGCGGCGGCGTCGACCTGGGCGGAGTCGGCGGCGTGGATCGAGGCGACCGTCGAACCGTCGGCGGGATCCACGCACGCGGACGCGGGACCGCCGCCGCGCCGCCAGCCGCCGCCGACCGGGATTTCGTCGGGCGGGACGGGGAAGGGCTGCATGGCGGGGTCCTCTCGGCGCGGGTGACGGGGTGCGACCGAGGAAACCTTAGACCTAAGATTTCGTCAAGACCCGGCCCGGCGGAGGTCCGTGAAGGGCTCCTTGAAGGAATCAGATTCCCCCGAGGGGTCCTTCACGGCGCGCGAGCCGCCGCGGAACCGCGGGAAAGAATTTTAGGCCTAAGGGGTTGTGTCGATCACAGCGCGCGAGGTACAACCCTTACCAGTAAATCTCTTAGACCTAAGGCATTCGGCGGCGAGCCCGCCGAGGACCACCGGAGGAGTTGCCCCGCGATGACCACCACCGAAAGCAAGCACCAGCCCCTCGAGGAGCTCATCGACTCGTGCGTCGCCGCTCGCGAGACGCGGTACGAGGACTGGGACACCCTCGGCTTCCAGGCCGCCGCGAAGGGCGACGAGTTCCGCCGCGCGCAGATCCGCTACATCGGCTCCGGCGCGACCGGCAACCACGACGGCGACGCCCGCCAGCTGCCCTCGGAGCACTTCACCTTCTCCAACATGCGGCTTCCGGTCGGCGCGATCGGCCCGGAGCACACCCACCACGACGTGGAAGAGGCGTTCTTCGTCCTCGAAGGCACGCTGGAGGTGACCGTGCACGACGTCGAGGACGGCACCAAGACCGCCACCCGCGTGCTCGGCTACCGCGACCTGATCCGCGTGCCCGCCGGGGTGCCGCGCAGCCTGCGCAACGCCGGCGACACCGACGCGCTGTTCTGCGTCATCATCGGCGCGCAGAAGCCGCAGCTGCCGACCTACCCGCCCACCTCGCCGATGCACGGCGTCACTCGCTGAGAAGAGACCGCGATGCCGACGATGCTGCGGGTGCACCGGACGACGTGGCTGGCCGACCGGGTCACGCAGGTGGAACTGCGCGACCCGGAAGGCAAGCCGCTGCCCGGCTGGGAGCCGGGAGCGCACCTTTCCCTGCACCTGCCGAACGGGCTGGTGCGCGAGTACTCCCTCTGCGGCGACCCGGCCGACACGCACGCGTGGACGGTCGCGGTGCTGCGGGAGGAATCCTCGCGCGGCGGCAGTGCCTGGGTGCACGAGCGGCTCACCGCGGGGAGCGTCCTCCCCGTCGAGGGTCCGCGCAACACCTTCGAACTGCACGACGCTCCGGAGCACCTGCTCATCGCCGGCGGCATCGGCGTCACCCCGATCCTCGCGATGGCACGGAAACTCGCCAATGACTCCGCGCCGTGGTCCATGCTCTACTGTGGACGGTCGCGCGCCGGGATGGCTTTCCTGGACGAGCTTTCCGGGCTCGGCGGGGACCGGCTGGAAGTGCACGCCGACGACGAGCACGGCGGTCCGCCCGACCTGGCCGCCAGGCTCGCCGGGCTCGCTCCGGGCACGGTCGTGCACTGCTGTGGCCCCGAACCGTTGCTCCGCGCGGTCGAGGCGGCGTTGCCGGAGACGGCGGCTTTGCGGGTCGAACGCTTCCGGGCCCCCGAGGCTCCGGCAGCCGCGCCGGGAACGGGATTCGACGTCGTGTGCGCCGGTTCCGGGACCAGGGTTTCGGTGGCCGCCGACGAGTCCATTGTGGACGCGCTGGGGCGCACCGGGATTTCCGTGCCGACCTCGTGCCGCGAGGGCGTGTGCGGGACTTGTGAAACGAAGGTGCTCTCCGGCGAGCCGGACCACCGCGATTTCGTGCTCGACGACGACGAGAAAGCGATCGCCGGAACCATGATGCTGTGCGTGTCGCGGTGCCGGTCCGCCGAACTCGTTCTGGATCTTTAGGAGCCGGCCGTGGCCGGACACACCCACCGGCAGCTCGCCGTGCTGCGCGCCGCCGCCGCGGGGCACGTGGAGATGACGTGCAGCCGCGAACCGCACCTCTACGTCGACGGCCTCGCCTGCTGCGACCCGACCCTCGGGCACCAGCTGGCCGGCCTGCTCGTCCCCGAACCGGCCGCTCCGCGCGGACCGGGGCTGCGGGTGCCTGCGGTGCTCACCGCCGCCGGGCAAGCCGCGCTCGCCCCCTCCGCCGCCGCCTGACCACCACGAACCGAAGGGAACGCCCGATGCCGCTGCAGCTGCGGCCGGTGCAGAGCCGCACCGCCCCGCCAACGAGCTACGAGAACGCGCTGGCCGACGAGCTGGAAGCCGTCTACGGCCGGGGCGTGCACGACCTGCCCGGCGTGGTCTCCGCGCTCAACGCGGGCGGCCTGCGCCCGGCGGACGGCTCCGACTGGACCGAAGAGACGTTCGCCGCCGAGCTCGCCCGGCTGGCAGGGGAGGCGTGATGGCGACCAGAACCGCCGAAGAGCTGCTGGCGCTGGGCCTGCGCGACCGCTGGTACCCGCTGTGCCCGTCCGGCACCGTCAAACGCGGCGAGCTGACCCGCATCGAGCGGGCCGGCGAGCAGTTGCTGCTCTGGCGCGACTCCGCTGGCGTCGTGCACGTTCAGGAAGACCGCTGCCCGCACCGCGGCGCGCGGCTTTCGCTCGGCGTGCACATGGGCGACCGGGTCGCCTGCAACTACCACGGCGTGCAGGTGGACGGCGACGGTGTCGTCGTGTCGGTGCCCGGCAGTCCGGGCTGTGCGCTGGAGGGCCGTCCCGCGCTGCGGACGTTCCCCGCGCAGGAGCACGCCGGTGCGGTCTTCGCCTGGTTCGGCCTGGACGAGTCCGCCGAGCCGACGCCGCTGCAGGTGCCGGACCCGATCGCGGGCGGGGAATGGGACAACTTCCTCTGCTACGTCGAATGGGACGCGCCTTACGGCTACTCCCTGGACAACCTGCTCGACCCGATGCACGGCGCGTTCCTGCACCGCAACAGCCACACCATGTTCGGCGGCAAGCGCGAGGCCGTCTTCCAGATCCGCGCGATCGACGACGGGTTCGTCTTCGAGAAGACCGACCAGCGCGGCGTGAACTTCGACTGGGTCCAGCTCACCGACGCGGGCGCGCAGTGGGTCACCCTCGACATCCCGTACCCGGAAACCGCGGGCCCGGGCGGCGCGTTCACCATCGTCGCCGCGCTGTGCGCGATCAACGAGACCCAGCACGCGGCCTTCTTTTGGCGCTGCCGCAAGGTTTCCGGCTGGGAACGCGACAGCTGGCGCGTCCTCTACCGCAACCGGCTCGAAGCCCGGCACTGGGCGGTGCTGGAGCAGGACCGCGAGATGGCCGAGGCGATGCCGCTCGACGCGTGGGACCGGGAAAACCTGTACCAGCACGACATCGCGCTCGTCCGGATGCGCCGCCTGCTGCGTTCGGAAGCCCGCCGCCAGGCCGCCGCGCTCGCCGCTCCGCCCGCCGCACCGGCTCCGGCCGCGCCCGTGCCCGCCCCGACCCGCTGAAGTTTCAGGAGGCCCCATGTCCGCCGAACCCATCGCACGGCTCCGCGCCCTGCGCGCGGTGACGCTGCGTTCGACGCAGTGCGCCGATTCCGGCGAGTTCTACCGCGAAGTCTGGGGGCTGCAGCAGGTCGAAGCCGACCGCGGCGCCGTGTGGCTGCGCGGTTCGGGCGACGAGCACCACGTGCTCCAGCTCGAACAGGCCGACCAGAACGCACTCGGCAAGATCGCGTTCGCCGTCGCCACTCCGCGCGAGGTCGACGCGGCCGCCGCCCGGCTGGCCGCGCACGGCGTTCCGCTGGTCACCGAACCCGGCAAGCTCGACCAGGTCGGCGGCGGGTACGGCCTGCGCTTCGCCGACCCGGAGGGTCGTCTGGTGGAGCTGTCCGCTGAGGTCGACGCCGTCGTCCCGGGCGATCCGTACGGGCGCGCCGCGGTGCCGCGGAAACTGGCGCACGTCGTGCTCAACACGGTCGACATCGACGCGGCCTGCGAGTTCTACACGCGGGTGCTGGGCATGCGGATCTCCGACTGGTCCGAGCACCAGATGGCGTTCCTGCGCTGCAACGCCGACCACCACGTGATCGCGTTCAACCAGGCCGAATTCGCGTCGGTGAACCACATCGCGTACGAGATGAACTCGATCGACCACTTCATGCGCGGCATCGGCCGGCTGAAGCACAACGGCGTCACGCCGCTGTGGGGTCCTGGTCGGCACGGTCCCGGCAGCAACACCTTCGGCTACTTCGCCGACCCCGCCGGGCTCGTCTGCGAATACACCTCCGAGGTCGCGCAGGTCGAGGAAGACGCTTGGCTGTGCCGGGTGTGGCGGCGCACGCCGGAGCTTTCCGACCTGTGGGGCACCGCGGGCCCGCCGTCGAAGGACGTCCGCTCGCACATGCGCGGCGTGCCGGATCCGGGCTACTCGGCGTGGTGGCAGTCGTGAAGGTGGGAGTGCTGGGCGCTGGGTCGATCGGCTCGGTCGTCGCGGAAGCTCTGCGCGACGGGCTGGTGCCGGGCGCGGAGCTGGCCGGAGTTGTCGATCCGGCGCTTTCCCCGGCGGGGCTGCCGATGTGCGCGTTGCCGGAGCTGCTGTCCGCTTCGGACTTGGTGGTCGAGGCCGCGGGCCAGCGAGCTTTGACGGACGCCGGGCCGCAGGTGCTGTCGGCGGGGTGCGATCTGCTGGTGGTTTCGGTCGGCGCGCTGGCGGCGGACGGGTTGCTGGAGAAGCTGCTCGCGGCCGGGCCGGGTGCGGTCCATTTGTCGACCGGGGCGATCGGCGGGCTTGACCTGCTGCGTTCGGCGGCGCTGCTCGGGCAGTTCGAGCGGGTGGTCATCGAGACGACGAAGAAGGCGTCTTCGCTGGTCCAGCCGTGGATGTCGGCGGAAGAAGCGGAAGCGCTGCGGCAGGCGACCGCGCCGGTCGAGCTGCGGCGCGGGCCCGCGCGGGAGATCACCGCGGCGTTCCCGAAGTCGGCGAACGTGGCTGCGTCGGTGGCGTTGGCCGTGCGGGATTGGGACGTCGTGGAGGCGGCGGTGATCGCCGATCCGGCCGCGCCGCTGACCTCGCACGTGATCACCGCGGTCGGCCCGGCGGGGGAGTACCGGTTCGAAATCAAGAACCGGCCGTCGCCGCAGACGCCGACGTCGAGCCAGGTCGTGCCGTACGCGGTGCTGTCCGCGCTGGAAGCGTTGGCGACGCCGAGGGCGGTGTTCCGGTGACATCCATTGTGGACGGTGTGCAGGTCCGGACCGCTGGCGACGGCAGTCCGGTGCTGTTGCTGCACGGCATCGGCGGCTCGAGTGCGTCATTCGACGCGCAGTTGGCTGGTCTGGCACCGAAACACCGCGTACTGGCTTGGGACGCACCGGGCTACGGCGGTTCGGCCGACCCGGAAAAGCCGCTGGGCATGGCCGGATACGCGGCGCTCGTCGGCCGTCTGCTGACCTCGCTGGACGCGGCGCCCGCGCATCTGGTGGGCGTCTCGTGGGGAGGCGTGATCGCGACCCGCGTGGCGCTGGAGTACCCGGAGGTCGTGCGGTCGCTGGTGCTGGCCGATTCGACGCGCGGGTCCGGCATCGACTCCGAGCGGGCAGCCGTGATGCGGGCCCGGCCGAGCGAGCTCAACCGGGTCGGTGCGGCGGAATTCGCCCGCCGACGCGCGCCTCGGTTGCTCGCGCCCGGCGCGGATCCCGCGGTGGTACAACGGGTCGAGGACATCATGGCGGGGATCCGGTTGCCCGGGTATACCTCGGCCGCGGAATCGATGGCCGAGACGGATCACGGCCCGCGGCTGTCGCGGATTTCGGTGCCGACGCTGGTGCTCGTCGGCGAGCACGACCAGGTGACCGGCGTCGCCGAAGCACGACGGCTGGCCGCGTCGATCCCGGGCGCGCGGCTGGAAATACTCCCCGGCGGGCACGCGGCCAATCAGGAGTCTCCGCGCCGGTTTTCCACCGAGGTCCTGGGCTTTCTGTCCGAAGTGGACGCGGCGGTGGCGCGATGAAGGGCCGGCTGTATGTCGTCACCGGCGCTGGCCGCGGGCTCGGCTGGGCGATCGCCCGCGAGATCGGCCGTCAAGGCGGTCGCGTCGTCGTCGCCGAACGGTCTCCTGATCGGGCGGCCGACGGCGTCGCCCGGTTGCACGCGGAAGGCGTTGAGGCACACCGGATCGACACAGATGTCGCGGATCCGGACTCCGTCGCGGCTTTGGCGGACGCGGTCGCGAAACTCGGGCCGCTGCACGGCTTGGTGAACAACGCGGCAATGGCGGACGGCGTGGGCGGCAAGCATTTCGCGGAGCTGGACGTCGAAGCGTGGGACATGTTGATGACCGTCAACGCACGCGGCCCGTGGCTCGTCGCCCGCGCGCTGTATCCGCAGCTCGCGCAGACGGGCGGACGCATCGTGAACCTCGCGTCCGACGCCGCGCTGTACGGCTCGCCGCGCCTGGTTCAGTACGTGGCCTCCAAGGGCGCGGTGATCGCGATGACCCGCGCGATGGCCCGTGACGGCGGTCCGGACGGCGTGACCGTCAACGCGGTCGCGCCCGGGCTGACCGAGGTCGAGGCCACCGCGGGCATTCCGCAGGAGCGGCGCGACCTGTACGCGATGAACCGCGCGCTGCCCCGGCCGCAACAGCCGGAGGACGTGGTCGGTTCGGTGGCGTTCCTGCTGTCCGACGCGGCCTCCTACATCACTGGCCAGACCCTCGTGGTCGACGGCGGATTCGTCTGCAGCTGAAGGGAAAACCCGTGGATTTGGGATTGAAGGGCCGCGCGGTGCTCGTCACCGGGGCCAGCTCCGGCGTCGGGCTCGCGACCGCCGCCGCGCTGCTGGCCGAGGGCGCGCACGTCGCCGCCTGTGCCCGAGACGGCGTCCGGCTGGAGAAGGCTCTCGCCGATCTGCCCCGCGCCGAGGGTGCCCGGCTGTACCCGGCGTCCTGCGACGTGCTGGACGAGGCGCAGGTGGAGACCTTCGTCGCCGACGCCGCGCGCGAGCTGGGCGGACTGGCCGGGATCGTGAACAACGCCGGTCGGTCGCTGATGGCACGGCTCGCCGAGACCACCGACGACCAGTGGCGGGAAGAGCTGCAGCTCAAGATCTTCTCGGTGCTGCACGTCGTCCGGGCCGCGCTGCCGTGGCTGCGCGAAGCGGCGAATCCGGCTGTGGTCAATGTGAACGCGATCCTCGCCCGCCAGCCCGAACCGCGATTGGCGGCAACGTCAGCGGCGAGGGCGGCGTTGCTCAATCTCTCCACGACACTCGCGACCGAACTGGCCGAGGACGGTGTACGGGTCAACTCCGTCTGCCTCGGTCTGGTCGACACCGGACAGTGGCGACGCCGGTACGAGGCTTCCGGCAGTGTGTTGTCCTTTGTGGACTGGTCGGCGGAACTGGCCGCGGATCGCGGGATCCCGCTGGGCAGGCTCGGCACCGCGGAAGAGGTCGCTTTCCCTATCGTCACGCTGCTTTCGCCGCGTGCCTCCTACGTGACCGGCGCGACGATCGACGTCGGCGGCGGCATCGCTCGTTATGTCTAGAAGGGACGGACCCATGAATCACGGTCACGGAGGCGAGCTTCTCGTTCGCCTGCTGTCCGAAGCCGGAGTGGACACCGCCTTCGGCGTGGTGAGTGTGCACAATCTGCCGCTGGTGGAAGCGGTTTCGCAGCATCTGCGGTTCGTGCCGGTGCGGCACGAGGCGGCCGCGGTGAACGCCGCCGACGGGTACGCCCGGGCCAGCGGCGGCCTCGGCGTCGCGATCACCAGCACCGGCACCGGCGCGGGCAACGCGGCGGGCGCGCTGGTGGAGGCGCTCACGGCGGGCAGTCGCGTGCTGCACGTGACCGGCCAGATCGACTCCGAATTCCTCGGCAGCGGACGCGGCGTCATCCACGAGACCCGCGATCAGATAGGCATGCTGACCGCGATCTCCAAGCACGCGGCCACGATCACGTCGGTCGAGACCGCCGAGGACACCCTGCGCACGGCGATCCGGCACGCGCTGTCGGTGCCGAGCGGCCCGGCGAGCGTCGAATGGCCGATCGATCTGCAGTACTCGCGGCACGAGTTCCGTCCTGGCTCGCTGGAGCCGACCCTGATCCCGTCGCCTGACGCCGCTGCGCTCGCGGAAGCCGCCGAATTGCTCGCCGCCGCACGCCGTCCGGTGTTCTGGCTCGGGGGAGGCGCGACCGGTGCGCGTGACGAGGTGAGGGTGCTCGCGGAACGGCTCGGCGCGGCGGTGTTCACCAGCAACTCTGGCCGCGGCACGGTGCCGGAGAACCACGAACTGGTCGTCGGGAACTTCGCCGCGCACGAGTCGGCCGCGCAACTCCTCGCGGATGCGGACCTGCTCGTCTCGGTCGGCACGCACTTCCGCTCGAACGAAACCAAGCACTACCACTTGGCGCTGCCCGAACGGCACCTGCAGATCGACGTCGACGCCGACGCGCTGGGCCGCGTCTACCCGGCGACCGTCGGAGTGCAAGGCGATGCGGCGGCGGTGCTGAGCGCATTGTCCACTGTGGAAGCCAGCACCGAGCCGGGCTGGCGCGACCGCGTCGTCGAGACCCGGAAAGCCGTGCGGGACAACCTGAACGAGGCGATCGGCCCGTACGCGGAGATCTGCGCCGCACTGCGCGACGGCCTCCCGTCCGAGTCCGTGATAGCCCGCGACGTGACCATCCCGTCCAGCCAGTGGGGCAACCGCCTGCTGGACATCCACGACCCACGCACCAACGTGTTCCCGGTCGGCGGCGGCATCGGACAGGGTCTCGCCACTGGCATCGGGGCGGCGCTCGCGACGCCGGACGCGCCGGCCGTGGTGATGGTCGGCGACGGCGGCCTCGCGGTGCATCTCGGCGAACTGTGCACGCTGGCGCAGGAACGGCCGTGGCTCGCGCTGGTCGTGTTCAACGACGGCGGATACGGCGTGCTGCGCAACATGCAGGACCACCACCGCGGCCAGCGCGCCGGCGTCGACCTGTACACGCCGGACTTCGCGCGCATGGCGCAGTCGCTGGACCTGCCGCACGCATTGGTGTCGAAGCCGGGCCAGTTCGCCGACGCGCTGGCGAAGGCGGTGGCCCAGCAGGGGCCGTTCGTGATCGAGGTGGACGTGACCGCCCTGCCCGCGACGCCGCGGCCGTTCGTGCCGCCGGTCCCGGTTCCGGAGAGCTGAGGAGACAAGACGTGGGAGGCACCATCGAAGCTGCCGAAGTCCACCAGCACGGGCACGGACCCGCGAACCGCCGCCGCCGGGTGGTGCGGACGTCCGCGCCGCTGCTGGTGCGGCATCCGCCCGGCCGCGTGCGCGGCGCGGTGCTCGTGCTGCACGGGGCCGCCGGGCTCGACGAACCCGTCGAGAACACCTGCCGCACGCTCGCGAGCTGCGGTTACGTCACCGTCGCGCCGCTGTTCTACTACGAGACCGGCGGCCACACCTTCGGTCCGGGCAAGGCGGGGGCCGCGTTCGCCGCACTCGCGCTTTCGGACCTCGAAGCCGACCTTGCCGGCGCGCTCGGCTACCTCGGTGCCCGGCTGGGAATGCCGCGCCACCGCGTGGCCGCCGCCGGTTTCGGCTCCGCCGCCCACCTCGCCGAACTGGCCGGCGTCGACATCGCCGCCGCCCTCGGACCCGAGCCGCCACCGTGGCCCGGTACGCCCGGATTCGACCCGCACGCGCCCGATCGGCTCGTGCTGCCCGCCGGACCGTCCGCCGCGGACGACCTGGTCCGGTTCCTGGACGCCGCGGTGCCGGACTCAACGCCCTCAGGTCCGTGACGAAGCCCGCCCCAATGTGGCATTGGGTGCGTCAGACGCACCCAATGTGGCATTCGGTGCGTCACATGCACCCAATGCCACATTGGGGCGCGAACCCCGCTCCTTGCCCGGCCGCGACGGCAGCTGCCCAGAGCCGTCTTGATTTCCGGCCGCCTGAACCCCCTACGATCGATTGTACGCTCCGGCTCCGAGGAGGGCCCATGAGTATCGCCGCCACCCCCGAGGTGACCCAGCGGGACATCGCCGCCCGGCTGGAACGGCTCCCGATGTCGCGATGGCAGGTCTCGATCCGCCTGATCATCGGCATCGTCACGTTCTTCGAGGCGTTCGACCAGCTGCTGATCGCCTACACCCTGCCGGTCATCGGCCGCGAATGGCACATGACGACCGCGTCCAGCACCGCGACGCTGACCATCGGCTCCATCGGCATGCTGCTCGGCGCGCTGGCGTCCGGCTGGGCCGCCGACCGGATCGGCCGCGTCAAGGTGATCACGCTGTGCGTCGCCGTCACGGCGCTGTGCAGCCTGGCGATGACGTTGTGCACCGCGCTGCTGCCGTTCCTGATCCTGCGGTTCGTGCAGGGTCTCGCGATCGGCGGTGAAGTGCCGACCGCCGCCGCCTACATCGCGGAGATCAGCCGGGCTCGCCGTCGCGGCCGTTTTGTCTTGATGTACGAGATCGTCTTCCCGGCCGGTCTCGCGGTGGGCGCGCTGGTCGCGGCGTGGGTCATCCCGCACTGGGGCTGGCGTCCGCTGTTCGCGCTGGCCGCCGTCCCGGGTCTGGCCGCGGTGCTGCTGCAGCTGCGGATCCCGGAGTCGCCGCGCTGGCTCGCCGCGCACGGGCACACCGAGAAGGCCGAGCAGACGATGGCGTTGATCGAACGCCGGGTCGAGGAATCCCTTGGCCGTCCGCTGCCCCCGCCCGCCGAGGCCGCTGCGGCACCGGCACCGGCGCCAGTGCCCACGAAACGCAGTTCGTTCCGCGACCTCTTCGCCGGTCGCTACCGACGGCGCACGCTGATGGTGTGGACGATCTGGTTCGTCGGCTACCTCGCCAACTACGGCATCACCTCGTGGCTGCCGACGCTGTACAAGGGCTCGTTCCACCTCTCGATCGGCCAGGCGCTCTGGTACAGCACGGCCACGTCGGTCGCCGGTCTCGTCGGCTGCCTGATCGCCGCGCTGGTGGTGGACAAGCTCGGCCGCCGGGTCGTGCTGGCCGCGGGACTCGGCGGGACGACCGCGATGCTGGTCGTGCTCGGCGCGCTCGGCGCCGGGACTCCGTTGCAGCTGCTGGTGTGGTCCTCGCTCGCGGCGATGTTCAACTTCGCGGTGAACGTCTGCCTGTACCTGTACACGCCGGAGCTGTACCCGACGCGCAGCCGCGCGCTGGGCGTCAGCCTCGGCGGCGTCATGAACCGGTTCGGCCTGATCCTCGGCCCGATCCTGGTCGGCGCGCTGTACGCGGGAGGCAGCGGGCTCGCCTCGGTGTTCCTGGTGCTCGGCGGGATCTGCTTCGTCGGCGCGCTGGTCGCCGGGTTCTTCGCCGAGGAGACCAAGGGCCGCACGCTCGAAGAGGTTTCGCCGTGACGGACCCGCTCCGCGTGGTCCTGCTCGGCACGGCGGCCGGGCCGTACCCGGCGCCGGGCCGGCAGGGCTGCGCGAACGCGGTGGTGGTCGGCGGGCGCGTCTACCTGGTCGACGCGGGCTACGGGACGCTCGGCAAGTACGTCGCCGCCGGGCTGTCCCTGCGCGATCTGGCCGCGGTGTTCGTGACGCACCTGCATTCCGATCACGTCGCCGAGCTGTTCACGCTTTTCCTGCTCGGCTGGGGACCGGCGAATCAGGGCGTCGTCGATCCGGTTCCGGTCTACGGCCCCGGCCCGGACCCGACCGACCCCGGGCCGCCCGCCGCGGGCACGGCGGGGCTGATCGCGGGCAATCTCGCCGCGTTCGGACAGGACGTCGCGGTGCGGCAGCGGACCAGCGACCGGCCGCGGCTGGCCGGCCTGATCCGCGCCACCGACGTCTCGGTGGTGGGGGAAACCGTTGTGCACGAGGACGATCGGGTGCGCGTGACGGCTCGGGCCGTCCCGCATCCGCCGCTGCACCTGGCGCTGGGCTACCGGTTCGAGACCGAACACGGCGTGGTCGCCTTCTCCGGCGACACCGCCCGCAGCGACGCGGTCGGCGAGCTGGCCGCAGGCGCCGATTTGCTGGTCCACGAAGCGATGGAGCCCGATTACTACCGCAGCATCGGCTATTCGCCGAAACTGCTGGACTTCCTCGCCGCCTCGCACACGTCCCCAGCGGACGTCGGCCGGGTCGCGGCGGCGGCCGGGGCTCGCCGGGTCGCGCTGTCGCACCTCGGCCCCGCCGACCCCGCCCGCCTCGACGACGAGGGCTGGCTCCGGCGGGTCCGCTCGCACTATTCCGGCCCGGTCGTCGTGGGCCACGACCTGCTTGACCTCGCTGTCTCGAAAACTGTCTAAAAGGAGCTTTCGCTGTGCCGGAAATCGCGATCGTCGGCGGCGGAATCGGCGGCCTGGCCGCCGCTGTCGCCCTGCGGAAGGCCGGATTCTCGCCGGTCGTGCACGAACAGGCGGGCGGGTTCGGCCGCGTCGGCGCGGACATCAACCTGACGCCCAACGCCGTCCGCGCCCTCGACGGCCTCGGGGTCGGCGACGAACTGCGCGAAACCGCGGCGCGGCCGAAGTACCGGATCAGCCGCACCTGGGACACCGGCGAGGAGACCTCGCGGCTGCCGATGGGCGACGAGGCCGAACGCCGTTACGGTTCGCCGCAGCTCACGATGCACCGCGCGGACCTGCTGGCCGCGTTGGAACGCGCGCTGCCGGACGGCGTGGTCCGCTTGGGACACAAGCTGACCGGACTGTCCACAACGGACTCGGTCGCGCTGGACTTCGGTTCTTCGGCGGCTTCCGCGGACGTCGTGATCGGCGCTGACGGCATCCACTCCGCTGTCCGCACCGCGTTGTTCGGGGCGGAACACCCGGAGTTCACCGGCGTCGTCGCGTACCGCGCGGTGCTGCCCGCGGGTTCGGTGGACGTGCCGAACCTGGACTCCTTCACCAAGTGGTGGGGCCCGGATCCGGACACGCAACTGGTGGTTTTCCCGCTCAACCGCGGCGAGGACGTGTTCGTCTTCGCCACGACCCGGCAAAGCCAGTGGCGGCACGAATCCTGGACCACCCCGGGCGACGTCGACGAACTGCGCGAGGCGTACCGCGGCTTCCACCCCGAGGCTCGCGCGTTGCTGGAGGCGTGCGATTCGGTGCTGCAGTCCGCGCTGTACGTCCGCGATCCGCTGCCGACCTGGTCGTCCGGCCCCGTAACGCTGCTGGGCGACGCGTGCCACCCGATGATGCCGTTCATGGCGCAGGGGGCGGGAATGGCCATTGAGGACAGCGTGGTGCTGTCGCGGGCGCTGGCGGCGTACCCGAACACCGACGTCGCGCTGAAGGCGTACCAGGCGGCCCGGCTGGACCGGACGCGCGAGGTGCAGCTGGCCTCGCGGAACAACAGCTGGCTCAAGCAGAGCGGAGCCAGCTCGGCCGCCGCGGACGCGATCTACGGGTACGACGCCTGGCACACCGCGGTGTGATCCAGGTCATAGCCCGGGTTCCGGGTGGCGTGTCTGATCGGGTCGGCTCCGTTCGACGCTTAGGTGAACAGGCACCATCCCGAACCAGGAGCTGATCCCATGCGCACCCTCATCGCCACCGCGTTCGTGTCCCTCGACGGCGTCGTCGAAGCCCCCGGCGGCGAGGCCGGCTACCGGAACGCGGGCTGGACGTTCAAGGACATCGAGTTCGACCCCGCCGCCTACGCGCTCAAGGGCGCCGAGCAGGAGGAGGCGGCCGCGCTGCTGCTCGGCCGCGTCAGCTACGAGGCGTTCTCGCCGGTGTGGCCGGACATGACCGAGGAATTCCCGCACTACAAGGTGATGCCGAAGTACGTCGTGTCAACCACGCTGCGCGACGAGGACCTCGTGACGAACTGGGGCGAAACGACCATTCTCCGCTCGCTCGACGAGGTCGCCGCTTTGAAGGAAACCGAAGGCGGTCCGATCATCGTCAACGGCAGCGCGACGCTGGTCCGCGAGCTGACCGACGCCGGGCTGGTCGACCGGCTGAACTTGCTGGTCTTCCCGGTTTTGCTCGGCGCCGGGAAGCGGCTGTTCAGCGAGACGGACAAGGCGAAGCAGCCGCTGAAGCTGGTCGAAAGCGAAACCTATTCGAACGGGATTCAGAAGCAGGTTTTCGAGTTCGTCCGCTGAGCGTCTGCACGGTGGTCAGGTCACCGGGGTTTCTTTGCCTGGTGCGCCCGCGTCCGACACGCCGCGAACCGTGGCGGCGCGGGTGAACCAACTGTCGAAGAGGTCGCGGTAGTGCGCGGTGCGCGGCGACCGGTCATCCGGTGACAACCGGTCGTAGAACTCGAAGGGCCGGATCCGGTCGCTTTCGGTCCATTGCAGGTAGGAGGCGAACACGGTGCCGTCGCCGAAGCGGAAGCCGTGCACGACGGGCACGCAGCCGTAGGACTTCAGTTCGACGACGATCCCTCGCCGGCGCAGGTCCTCGGCCTCCTGTTCGAGGAACGACCGGATCCTCGCCGTGCTGCGCCGGGCCTCCGCGGCCCACTCCCCGGGAAGCTCGCCCGCCCGGTCGATGAAGGCCGGGTCGAGGCACAGCAGCGTGATGCGCCAGCCGGTGGGCCGGTCGTGCGAGGTGAGCCAGGTGGCGAGCACCGGCCAGACGGTGTTCAACGTCAGGCCGAGCACCTCGAGTCGACGCTGCCGCCGTCCGGTCGCGGCGTTCTCCAGCGACGAGAGCACCTCGGTGAGCGAATGCGCGACGGCCTCGCGCTCGACGCCGGCCAGCCGGGTCCGCAGGCCCCGGACCTCGCGGCCCAGCTGGTAGACGGCGATGGTGGTGACCTCCAGCATCACCCCGATCAACGCGACGAGCCCGGACAGCTCGAGGCGTCCGACGTAGCGCTCGATCACCATCCGGGTCGGTTCGATCGTGACGAGGATCAGGTACACCCCGGCGAGCAGCGCCACCGAGGTCGTGACGACCTCCCAGATCTGCCGGACCCGGATGGACACCTGCGGCCGGTCCCGCCGCTTCCGGCTCACGACGACGCACCCGGCCCGGACAGCATTCGACGTCCCCCTCGGCGTTCGCTCACGTGCCCATCGTGCCGGTGCGCGGGCACGGCACGCTAGGGCGGACCGGGTGCTCACGCCGCTCCCTCGCGGCAGGGCGCTGGCTGGAAGACCTCGACCGGTGACTGCGGGAACCCGAACGATCCGGAGCGGCGACCGGGCGAGGATTCCGCTGTCCGGCCGCACCATCGCCACGAGATCCGGACGCACCGCCGGGCGGTTCTCCGGGGTTCGGCGTTGAAACTAGTCACTGACAAGTCGGTGGCATACTCGAGGGCATGGCCCGTCGTTACCATCACGGCGATCTGCGGCAGGCGGTGCTGACCGCGGCTGTCGAGGTGCTCGGCGACTCCGGTCCGGCCGCGGTCAACCTGCGCGACCTGGCCCGCCGGGTCGGGGTTTCGCACGCCGCCCCGGCGCACCATTTCGGCGACCGGTCCGGGCTGCTCACCGCAGTCGCCGCGCAGGGGTTCGACCTGCTCGCGGACACCCTCGAGGAGCTGCCGCCGTCGTCGGACCTGCTCGATGCCGGGGTCGCGTACGTGTCGTTCGCGGTCGAGCACCGGGCGCACTTCGAGGTCATGTTCCGCCCGGAGCTGCTCCGCGCCGACGATCCGGACCTGCGGGCCGCGCAGGAGCGCAGCAACCAGGCGCTCGACTGGGCGATCGCCGGCTTCCGGGACGGAAGCGTCGATCCGGTGGTCGCCGGCGCGGCGGCCTGGTCGCTCGTGCACGGGTTCGCGACGCTGTGGCTGCAGCGCGCGTTGCCCGCGGCCGTCGGCGACGACGTCGAGGCGGCTGCGCGCGCGGTGGCGGAATTGCTTGTCCGGGGCGCGAATCCCTAGCCGGCCGTCCGTTCCGGGAGGAGTCGCTCGACGGTGCGGCGGGCGGTGTCCGCGGCAGCGTGGTCGCCGAGCCGCAGTGCGATATTCGCGGCGGTGAGCACCGCGTCGATCTGGAAAGCGGTGCTCTCGGCGTCGATTTCCGCGATGTGCCGCAGTTCCCCGGCGAGCAGGTCGCGCCAGGCTTGCTGCTGGCGCGCGAGAAGATCCCGCACCGGGCCCGGTTTGCTGTCGAAGACCGGGAGATTCGCCGCCCAGAAACAACCGCCCGGGAAGAGCGGTTTCCCGGCGTAATCGAGCCACCGCTCGATCAACGCGGTCAGTCGCGCGATGCCCGGCGGCTGGTCCGCGGCGGGGCGGAGCACGGCCTCGGCGAAGAGTTCGCGCGCGCCCTCGATGACTGCGAGCTGAAGGTTTTCCTTCGTGCCGAACAGGGTTTGGATGCCCGCCTTGCTGATCCCGAGGTCGGTGGCGAGCCTGCCGAAACTCAGGCCGTCGAGCCCGTCCGCCGACGCGACGTCGACCGCGTGCCGGACGACCGTCTGCCGGGATCGTGCCCCGCGCAGCAACCGCCCGTCCTGTTCGCCTTCGCTCACCGGAAGCATCCTGCCACAGGCCCTTGTCAATAAATACGTACGACCGTATGTTTAGTTCATGACCGACTCATGGATGGTTGGGCTGGCCCGCGGGCTGGCCGTGGCGAAGAGCCGCCGGGACGTGCCCGCCGCGCTTCGGCTGATGCACCCCGGGATGCTGCTGGAGACGCCGGCCTTCGGCACGAAAGCGCGCGGGCTCGCGGAGAACGAGCGGGCGCTGACCCGGTTCTTCGCGTCGTTCCCGGACTACGAGGTCGCGCTGCACGGCCACGCGGCGAACGACGAGACCCTGGTCTGCTGGGGAACCGCGCGGATGACGATGACCGGGGAGCGGTTCGGCGTCCGTCCCGGCGGCGCCAGGGCCGAGCTGCCGGTGGTCATCCAGTTCTCGTTCCAGGATCGGCTCATCGCGGGCGAACGGTTCTTCTTCGACCTGGCGGAGTTGTGCGCGCAGTCGGGCGTCTCGACGGACGCGGTCCGGCGCACCCTGTTCGGAGTCGCGGCATGAACCTCGACGCGCGGGTGCGCGACGTCGGCGAGGTCGCCACCCGGTACTTGTTCGACGTGGTCGTGGACCTGAGCCCGCGGGTGGAATTCGGGGACGGGCGGGTGTTTTTCGCTTCCGCCGGCGGAACCTTCCACGGGCCGCGGCTGCACGGCGAAGTGCTTCCGGGCGGCGGCGACTGGGCGGTGTTCCGGCCGGACGGGACGATGACGCTGGACGTCCGGCTCGCGCTGCGCACCCACGACGGCGCGTTGCTGCACCTGACCTACCGCGGCCGCCGTACCGCCTCGGGCGCGTACTTCCGGACGAATCCGCTGTTCGAAACCGGGGCGGAGCAGTACGCGTGGCTCAACGACGTCGTCGGCGTGGGGTCGGGCTATCTGGTGGACGGCGGGGTCGCTTACCGGATCGCCGAGGTCTTGTAGCGGCGCGGGCCGGTGAGCTTCGTCAACGCCGCGCTCCCGCGCGTCGTCTCGGCGGCGCGCGCGGCCCGGTGCCATCCTGGGAGGCATGACCCACTACGCACTCACCCAGTCCGTTGCGATCGCGACCGATCTCGAGGCCAAGGGATTCCTCGGCACGGTCGGCAAGATCGCGGCCGCCACCATCATTTTCTTCGTCGCGATCGGCCTGATCGTCGGGCTGATCCTCGGGTACTTCATCGGCCGTTCGGTCGGACGGCGCCAGGGCAGCGGCGGCTGATCGGGTTAACCCGGCTGTCCGGAACGGGACAGAACCGCGCGCGGCCCTTCACCGGCGCCCGCGCGAGTTCTTATCCTGGGCGGAAATTCACCCAGGCGAGGGGACGAGTCCATGCGGACCGTGCTCGTAGTGCTGCTCGTGTTCGCCTCGTTGACCGTCCCGCGCGCGGCCGCCGCCGTGTGCGCGCTTTCCTGTGACACGCTCGATCCGTCGCGGGCCGCGCAAGAGACGTCTCCCTTGCCGGACAAGGATATCAATGGCCGGGTGCTGCGACTGCACGTCGCCGACTCCGACGGGATGGCCTGGGCCAGCATCGACAACGGCCGCACCGGCGACGCGGTCTGGCTCGACCGGTCCTGGGACGGCGGCGCCACCTGGGACGGTCTGCTGGGCAAAGCGAGCATTCCGGACACCTGGACCGGCACCCGCACGCTCATGTACAACCTCGCCGATCCCGTCGGCCACCGCCGCGGCTTGCTCCGTGCCTGCGGCGACGCGCAAGCGGTCGCGTGCACAGCCTGGATCTACCCGACCGTCTGCGACACCGCCTGCGACGGTTCGGCGCCTGGTGCCGGCGACAACCAGCCGGTGGCACCCGCGACAATCTTCGGCCGCTCCGTCCGACTGCACTTCGACGACCGCGGCATGGCCTGGGCCAGCATCGATTCCGGCGGCCCCGGCGACGAGATCTGGCTGGACCGTTCGTGGGACGCGGGCGCGACCTGGCCGGACGGCTCGTCGCTCGGCCGCACGAGCGTCCCCTCCGGTGCGACCGCGACACAGACCGCGACCTTCGCCGCTCGAGATCCACGCGGACGGATGAACGGCGGTGCCGTTCGGGCGTGCGGCCGGGAATCCGCGCATCAGGAGGGCGCCTGCACCGCGTGGGCACGTCCAGCTCAGTCTCGGGTCGCCGCTGGTGTCGACGCTTTGCTGTGGTCCCAAGACGTTTACCGCGCCTGGTGGCCGTCGAGCTGGTGGAACTCGGCGGTCGCGGTGACCGCACTGGCGGATTCCGGAGTCTCCGGCCTGGATCCGGTCCTGGCGCGGGTCTTCGACGTGAACCGCTCCGCCTTCCCCGCCGGAGCACGCAGTTCCGACCCGATCGACGGCGACTTCATCAGCCGGGCCGTCGACGACACCGCGTGGTGGGGCCTGGCGTGGCTCGCGGCGTACGACCGTACGCACGATGCGCGCTATCTCGCCGAAGCCACGAAAATCGCCGACTATGTACACGGTTTCTGGGATCCCGGCACCTGTGGCGGGGGAGTGTGGTGGGATCGGGAACGGACGTACAAGAACGCCGTCACCAGCGGTCTCTACCTCCGCCTCGCCGCTGCCCTGCACCGCCGCCTGGACGGTGACACCGAATGGCTGGCCCGCGCTCGTGAAGCTGGGGAGTGGTACCTGCGGAGCGGTCTGATCAACTCGGCTGGCCTGGTCAACGACGGCCTCACCTCGGGGTGCGCGAACAACGGCCAGACCGTCTGGACCTACAACCAGGGCCTGGCCATCGGCGGCTTCACCGAGCTCTGGCGGGCGACCGGCGATCAGTCCTATATGGACGCCGCCCGTCGGCTGGCGGATGCGGCGATGACTGGCCTCACCTCGGGTGGAGTGCTGGTGGAATCGTGCGATACCGGTTCGTGCGATGACAATCAGAAGCAGTTCAAGGGCATTTTCATGCGGTACTTCGGTGATCTCGCCTCGGCTACCGGGTCCTCGGTGTATCAGGATTTCGTGCGACAGCAAGCGGATTCGGTGTGGTCGCGGGATCGGGACTCGCTGAACCGGATCGGTGAGCGGTGGGCCGGCGGTGCGTCGAACGCGGTGGATTGGCGGACTCAGGCTTCGGGGCTGGAGGCGTTGATCGCTGCCGCTGCGCAGTAGGTTCCGTTGCGCGCCACACGTGCTGGGTTGGCGGGCTCAGAGTTCTCGGTTGGTGGCGTTGATCGCTGCCGCTGCGCGGTAGGTTCCGTTGCGCCACACGCGCTGGATGTCGAGGGTGTCGTTAATGGTGACCGTCGGGTCGCCGGTGACCATCGTGAGGTCCGCGCGGAGACCGGGTTTGATCCGGCCGCGGTCGGTCAGTCCGAAGCGCTTCGCCGGGATGGACGTCGCTGCTCGCAGGGCTTCCGTCGGGGTGAATCCCGCCTTGGCGAGGAGCCGCAGTTCGCCGTGCAGGCTGGCGCCGTGCGCCATTCCCGGCGCGCCGAGATGCGCCGCGTCCGTGCCCACGAGGAGGTCGACCCCGGCTTCCCTCAGCGCGGCTAGTGTTTCCAGCGCAAAGTCGAAGTGCTTGCGGGGACTGGTGCGCATCATGCCGGATAGATTCTCTCGCCACTCCGGCGTCAGCTTGGGGTAAACCCGCTGATCCTCGGCGAGCCGGCGACCGACCGGCTCACCGGTGATCGACGCGAGCACTGTCAAGGTGGGAATCACGAAGGTGTCGCTGGCAGCGATCTTCTCGACCAATTGCGCGGTGGGCGGCCTGTCGGCGAAGAGATGAGTGAGCCCGTCGACTCCCGCGTCGACAACCTGTTCCACCGTCTCGGCGGTCATCGCGTGCGCCAACACCATTTTCTCGCGCCGGTGGCTTTCGCGGACCGTCGCCTCGACCAGTTCGGGAGCGAGGCGGGGCAGGGTTTCGCTCCCGAACAGCTGGCCGTCCTCGACCAGGACTTTGAGATAGTCGGCCCCCTCGGCGATCCTGGCCTCGACAAACGCCGCGATCTCTTCCGGCCGGTTCGCAGTCGGCCACGGCGGGTCGCCTTCGCCTTTCCGCAGCTGATGCGGATGCCCGCCTTCGGGAGTGAGCCCGATGGAGGGAGAACGCACGTCGGCGAGATCATTCGAGGCTGCGGTGCGGCGGCGCAACGGAATCATCTGCTCCGGCATGGAGAGCATGTCGAGTTCGGTGGTGACGCCGAACGTCAGCGCCTGCCGGAGCGACTGCGCGTCGGTGTGCGTGTGCGCGTCGATAAGGCCGGGCAGGAGGGTGGCCCCGGTGCCGTCGACGAGCTCGACCCCGTCGGGACGGTTGCCTCCGATGCTGGCGATCCTTCCGTCGGCGACCTCGACGTCCACGATCCCGAGCGAGTTCTCGCCGTCGAAGACGAGTGCGCCAGTGATGACGAAGTGATCCACGGAGACTCCCGGCTGGTCGTGCGGCGGTGACTCCGGAACCGTAAGCGGCGGTGGTTTTGGTGCCAAGGAGGCACTTTTCGGGTAGCTGGTGAGATCGAGGTAACCGGGTGCTGGAAGGTCCGGGGGCGGCTGGAAGCGATCTGCCTCTGCTCGGCGGTGCCCGTGCAGGGTGAAGCGAGGGCCTGCTGCGGTCGCGTCATCCTTGGTGCCGAGAGGCGATGCCGAAGCTGCCGGGGACATGGAAGACCCGGACGTCCCGCCGGAACGCCCGGGCCGGTCAAGGGCCAGTCAGCGGCCGGTCAGGAAGGCGTGTTCCATTTCTGGTCAGCGGATCCCGTGCAGTCGCGCAGCGCGAGGCGAGTGCCTTCGGCCGTCGCGCCGTCCTTGGTGCCCAGGCAGCGGCCCGAAGCGGGGTTCAGGATGGTGCCGTCGCCGCGGATTTGCCAGTTCTGCGCGGCGGAACCGTCGCAATCCCACAGTTCGGCGAGGTCGCCGGAGGTGCGCAGGCACTTGTCCAGCGAACGGAGCGTTCCGTCGCGGACGGTCCATTGCTGGGCGCTCGTGTAGTCGCATCCCCACAATTGCACCGCGGTTCCGTTGTCCCGCCCGGAAAACGCGACGTCCACGCAACGGTTTTCCGCGCCGGTGATGGTGCCGACGGCATAGGGGCGGTAGCCGCGGATGAGGAAATCGTTGTTGGCTACATTCCAATGCGTGGCGAGGTAGGTGCCGCCCGGCGGACGGGTGTTGAAGTAGTCGTCGCCGTTGCAGTCTATTTGGTTTTCCGGCGCGCCGGGGCACGATTTCACGAGATGTCCCGGCGGATTCGGCAATCCGCCGTCGTCGTAGCACATAATGTCTTCGTCGTCCCAGCAATGACCGTTCCGCGACGCGTGCGGCGCGCTCGAGTTCACCGCGCCGAGGGTGTGCAGCAGTTCGTGCCCGCTCGCCTGCCAGGACCAGCATCCGGTGCCGACTGTCGCGTAATGCGGGCCGTTGTTGTACTGGTTGTCCGCGCCGGGACGGTCGTCTCCGCCGCTGCCGAAAGCCAGTCCGCAGCCGTCTTTGTCGTACCAGACCAGGTACTTCCGGTCAGTGCGGCGGTAGCCTTGCTCGCCGATGGCCCCCGCGATCGCCTGCGGGTCGGTCATCCTCGCCGGGTCGATCGCGACGTCGTCGATCGTGGCGCGGCAGTTCGCGTCGGTCGCGAACCGCACGTGGCGGATTTCGCCGCCCAGCCGCAGTCCCGCCTCGACGAAATCGTCGTCGATCCGGTCGGCGAAAGTGCGGAACTGCTCGGCCAATTGGTCGTGCCGGTCCGGCTGGTTGGTCGCGTGCACGTAGACTGCCTGGACGCGTTTTCCGCTCTGGCCGTCCCCGGCGCAGGGGGTGGAATGGGGGACCGCCTGGGAAGCGGTGGCCGGTGCGGAAATAGCCAAGGATCCGGCCAGCACTGCGGCCGCGATCGCCGCGGCGCGAGTTCTTTTTCTCACAGGATTCCGCCCTTCCTCGGAAAATCCACTGTGGAATGCCGGATGATCGCGGAGGCAGTGAGCTTCGAAGACGATTCCGCTGCCCGGCGTGGGTGCCAGCGTAAAGACGGTCGGTGATTCGTCAACCGGGCCGAGGCCGCTTGACCGGTTTTCTGTCTCGCCGGGGCACCGGACGCGGTGCACGCGGGCATTCCCGGGGTCCGCGCGGGCATTTCCGGAGTGCGGTATGCGGGAATCGACGGCACGGAGGGTTCAGTGCTGTCCCGCCACGGCGGCGTTGCCGTGCGCTGAGGTCGCGCGTCCCGGTGCACGCGGTTCCAGGCGAGCCGTCCGCAAGGCGGAAGCCCCGTGCCTGTCAGCTATCCGACGGTCCTCGGCCTCGCTCGCTCACCGATGCCAGGGGCTGCGGGTGCGGTTTGCCCAGGTCGGAGGACCTGGGCGGAGACGGAGTTCAAGAAGCGGTCATGGGGTCATAGATCAGGCATATTCCGGCGGCACTGACGTTCTTTGTGGACAGTCGGCGGACGTGGACTGCGCGGCTTACGTCCCTGGCATCGCGCTCGCTCCCCCGAGAAGCCCCCGCTGACCAGCCGCCCGTCCAGCCGCCCTCGTCGCCCGTCACAACCGCTCAACCTCGGCAAACGCCTCTTGCCCGCCTGCCATGCGTGATGTATACATCTTGTCCATGAGCAGTGTACGACAGGCCGGGCGGGCCGGGTCCGCGCAGGACGTCACCTACCGGTTCCTCAAGCAGCGCATCGCCGAGCTCCCGCGCGACGGCGGGACTTTCCTCACCGAATCGGAGGTCGCCGAGGCGGCCGGGACGTCCCGTACTCCGGTGCGGGAGGCTCTGCTGCGGCTCGAGGCCGAGGGGTTCCTCGAAATCGTGCCGAAGAAGGGCGCGTTCGTGCCGCCGATCTCCGACGCGGAGGTGCGGGCGGTGATGGAGGCGCGCGAGCTCGTCGAGGACTCGTGCGTCCGCAAGCTCGCCGAGCGCGTCGACGAGGCCTTCCTCGCCGAGCTGGACGACATTCTCGCGAAGCAGCGCGAAGTGGTCGACGAGCCGGTGCGGTTCATCGAGTTCGACCGCGCGTTCCACCGGGCGATCGTGCGGCGGGCGGGGAATCCGGTGCTGGCCGAGTTCTACGAATCGTTGCGGGACCGGCAGGTCCGGATGGGGTTGCGCGCGGTCGCGGGCAGTGAAACCCGCGCCGAAACAGTGCTGGCTGAGCACGCGGCGATCGTCGAAGCGTTGCGTGGCGGCGAGCCGTCGGCGGCGGGAGAAGCGCTGGCGAAGCATTTGTCCAGCACGATGACGGCGTTGCGGGTCGGGGAGCGGCTGTGAAGGTCGCGCTGGTGCAGCTGGCCAGCCCGCCGGACGAGACAGCCGCGGACCGCCGGGTGCGGGCCGGGCAGCTGGTGGAGTCGGCGCGCGGGGCCGAGCTGGTCGTGCTGCCGGAGTTGTGGGCTGCCGGGTATTTCTCGTTCGACGCGTATCCGGACGAGGCGGAAACCCTCGACGGGCCGACGGTGGCGGCGGGGCGCGAATGGGCGCGCGGCCTGGGTGCGTACGTGCATCTCGGCAGCCTGGTGGAGCGGGACGCGGCGGGACGGCTGTTCAATACCGCGGTGTTGCTCGCGCCGGACGGCACGATCGCGCATACCTATCGCAAGGTGCACGTTTTCGGGTACGCCTCGCGCGAGGCGGAATTGCTCACTCCGGGGGACAGCCTCAGCGTCGCGGAAACGGAACTCGGGCCGATCGGCGCGACGACCTGTTACGACCTGCGGTTTCCCGAGCTGTGGCGCGGCCTCGTGGACCGCGGCGCGAAGACGGTCGTCGTTCCGGCCGCGTGGCCGGCGGCGCGGTGCGAGCACTGGCGGATGTTCACCTCGTGCCGTGCGGTGGAAGAGCAGGTCGTGGTGATCGCGGTGAACGCGGCCGGCACGCAGCGCGGCGGCGTCGAACTGGCCGGTACCAGCCGGATCGTCGATCCGTGGGGCACGGTACTGGCGGAGGCGGGCAGCGGAGAGGAAGTGCTGCGCTGCGAAATCGATCAATCCATTGTGGACACGGTGCGGGCGGAGTTCCCGGTGCTGGCCGATCGGCGGTGGCCGGTGTCCACAGCAGACTTCACGGGAGCGGGAGTATGACCACGATTGCCCTGCACGTCGCGGGAACCGGGGAGGAACTGGCGTTCGCTCCGGCGCGGCTGGTGGTGGCCGGGTACACCGGGAGCGACGAGGCCGCGGTCGAGGAGCACATCGCCGAACTGGCGGCGATCGGCGTGCCGCGGCCGGAATCGGTGCCCGCGTTCTACCATCTGGACCCGGAATTGCTGACGACCGAGCCGGTGGTCGGCGTGCGCGCGCCGGGGACGTCCGGCGAGGTCGAGCCGGTGCTGATCCGGCATCAGGGAAGGTACTTCCTCGGGGTCGGGTCCGATCACACTGACCGCGACCTGGAGCGGGACGGGGTCGCACTGTCCAAAGCGGCCTGTCCGAAACCGCTCGGGGAAGTGGTCGCCGAACTCGGATCCGAAGTGTCCGTTCCGGACTGGGACCACGTGGTCGCGGACTCCAGTGTGGACGGTTGCCCGTATCAGAAGGGGGAACTGGCCGCGCTGCGGCACCCGGCGGATCTGCTCGACCGGCTCGGTCCGGTCGAGGGCGATTTCGCGCTGTACTGCGGCACGTTGCCGCTGCTCGGCGGCGAGTTCACCTATGGCGCGTACTGGCGCGTCCACCTGGAACTGCCCGGCGGTCCGACCCTGACCCACGCGTACGAAACGAAACAGAGGAGCGAGTGATGCGCAGCGGAGCCGACTATCTGGCCGCACTGAAAGGCCCCCGGCGGATCTACCTCGACGGCGCGCCGGTCGAGGACGTGGCCCACCACCCGGCGTTCGCGCCGATCGCGAAGACCATCGCGGAACTGTTCGACCTCGCGGCCGACCCGGAGTCCGGCATCTCGGTCACCGACGAGACGACCGGGGCAGGCGTGAACCGGCTCTTCACGCCGCCGCGCAGCCGCGAAGACCTGAAGGCGTACCGCGAAGCGGCGACCACCTGGGCGCGGCACACCCACGGCTGGGTCGGCCGCAGCCCGGACCACGTCGGCGCGTTCGTCGCGGCGTTTTCCGCGCACCCGGAGGCGTTTTCGCAGGGCGAGCGGGACTTTTCCGCCAACATCGCCGCGTACCACAAGCGGGTGCTGGAGGAGAATCTGTACGTCTCCTACGCGATCATTCCGCCGCAGGTTTCGCGAGCGACCACCGCGCACGCCTGGGAAGGCGACCTGATCCAGGCGGGCGTCGCGGAGGAGCGCGAGGACGGCATCGTGATCCGCGGCGCGCAGATGCTCGCGACCGGCGGTGCGGTGGCCGACGAGATCTTCGTGTCCTGCATCAAGCCGCTCGGCCCGGAGGACGCTGACTTCGCGCTCGGCTTCGCGGTTCCCGTTGACGCAGAAGGGCTTAAGCTCTACTGCCGCCGTCCTTATGCGCCGGCGGCCACGAGTGAATACGACTACCCGCTCACCTCGCGCTATGACGAAACCGATGCGCTGGTGGTTTTCGACGACGTCTTCATTCCGTGGGACCGGGTGTTCGTCTACCGCGATGTCGCCGGATTGCGGCGGCAGTTCTTCGACACCGGCGCGCACGTGTTCGGCAACTGGCAGGCGCAGATCCGGTTCATGGTGAAGACGCAGTTCATCGCCGGGCTCGCGCGCAAGGTCGCGGCGGTCAACGGAGTCGACAAGTTCCCCGGTGTGGTCGAAAAACTCGGCGAGCTGGCGAGCCTCGCGTCCATTGTGGAGTCGGCGGTCCTGGCCGCGGAATACACCGCGGAACCGGACGGCAACGGCATGTGGCGGCCCGGCTCCCGCGCGGTGTACGGCGCGATGGGGCTGCAGGCCGAGCTGTACCCGCGGCTGCTGGCGATCCTGCGCGACCTGGTCGGCGGCGGGGTGCTGCAGGTGCCCTCCAGCGTCGCGGACCTGACGAACCCGGAGACCCGCGCCGATATCGACAAATACATTCACAGCCCGTCCGCGCCCGCGGAGGAGCGGGTGAAGCTGTTCAAGCTCGCCTGGGACGTCGTCGGCAGCGAATTCGCCGGACGCCACCACCAGTACGAGATGTTCTACGCCGGCGCACCGTTCGTGGTGAAGGGCTACGCCTACCGCAATTACGGCTTCGACGGCGCGCTCAGCGACATCGACGCCTTCCTCTCCAGCTACGACCTCGACGGAGCGATCACCCGATGAACAAACCGGAACACGAATTCTTCCCGGTGACCGACGTCGCATTCACGGTGTGCCCCGGCGACGACCCGAAGATCACCGAGCGGATCCTCGCCAAGGACCCGGAAACCGGCGTCGCCACGCGGATCCTGCGCTACGAACCAGGTGCCGATTCGACGCCGATGGGCGTGCAGAAACACGATTTCTGGGAGGAGGTCTACATTCTCGAAGGCTCGTTCACCGACCTCACGCTCGGCCGGACGTTCACCGCGGGGATGTACGCCTGCCGTCCGCCGGGCATGCCGCACGGCCCGTGGCGGACCGACGAGGGGGTCGTCACGTTCGAGGTCCGCTACCCCGCCTGAACCCGCTCGTGAGTGGCTGTGCCGGCGCTGACCGGCACAGCCGCTCACGAGCCCCCTGCGCAAGGAGAACGCCCATGCTCACCACTTCGTCGACTTCCTCGGCCGAGGTCGACCCGATGACGATGCGCCGCACGATGGGGCGTTTCGCCACCGGCGTCGCGGTGGTCACCACCCGGGCGGCGGGGGTGCCGCACGGGATGACCGTCAACTCGCTGACGTCGGTGTCGCTCGACCCGCCGCTGCTGCTGGTGTGCCTGACGACCGGCGCGCGCAGCACCGACGCGGTCGTCGAGGCGGGCCGGTTCGCGGTCAACATCCTGTCCGCGCGGCAGGAACAGCTCGCGCTCCGCTTCGCGCGTCGCGGCGAGGACCACTTCGCCGGGCTGGAGGTGACCGAGGGCCGCCACCGCGTGCCGGTGATCCCGGACGCCTTCGCGCACCTCGAATGCGACGTCGAGCGGCATCTGGTCGCCGGCGACCACGTGGTCGTGTTCGGGCACGTGCGCAGCGTGTGCGAGCGCGACGGCGAACCGCTGGCGTTCCACGGCGGACGGTTCGCGGACCTCGCCGACCGGGCCAACGAGCCCGTGCACTGGTTCTTCTGAGGCAGTTCCCAGGGGGGAACACGCCTCGGTGGCTGCGCCAACAGCCACCGAGGCTTCCGGCATCAGCACTTCATCCGCGTCACGGACCCTCCGACCACAGGAGCCGAAATGGCCGATACCTCTCGCGAACGTAACAGAAAACGCCCGCACACGCGGCTGGGGGTGGTGGCGGCGTCGAGTCTCGCCGGCACCGCCGTCGAATGGTACGACTTCTTTCTGTACGGCACCGCGTCCACTTTGGTCTTCAACAAACTGTATTTCCCTTCGCACGACCCCTTGGTCGGCACGGTTCTCGCCTTCGCCACTTACGCGGTCGGCTTCCTCGCCCGGCCGCTGGGTGCGGTGGTGCTCGGTCATCTCGGCGATCGCAAGGGACGACGGTCGACGCTTATCGCCAGTCTGCTGCTGATGGGTGCTTCGACGTTTTTGATCGCTTTGCTGCCCACTTACGCTTCCGTCGGCGTGCTTGCGCCGCTGCTGCTCGTCGTTTGCCGCCTGGTGCAAGGGTTTGCGCTCGGCGGCGAATGGGGCGGAGCGGTGCTGCTGGTGTCCGAGCATGGCGACAGCGCGCGTCGGGCTTTCTGGTCTTCGTGGCCGAATGTCGGGCCGCCACTGGGAAATCTGCTCGCTGCCGGTGTGCTGGCGGTGCTCGGCGGGGTGATGCCGTCGGCTGAGTTCCTGTCGTGGGGCTGGCGGATCGCGTTCGGGTTGTCCGCGGTGCTGGTTTTGATCGGGTTGTGGCTGCGGCTTTATGTCGCGGAGACGCCTTTGTTCAAGGACGCTCCGAAGCCCAAGGGGCTGCCTGCTGGTGTCGTGATCCGCGAGCATTGGCGCAGTGTGCTTCTCGCTGCGGCGACGCGTTTCGGGGAGAATGCCGGGTTCTATCTGTTCTCGTTGTTCGTCATCACTTACGTCACGACTGTGCTCAAAATGGACAGTTCGGTCGGGTTGACGGCGGTGCTGGTCGGACAGGCGTGCGCGGTGGTGACGATCCCGCTGTTCGCCCTGCTGGCCGACCGGATCGGACGACGGCCGATCTACGTGGTGGCTTCGGTGGCGACGATCGTCTGGGCGTTCGTGTTCTTCGCGCTGGTCGACACACGGAGTCCTGGGCTGATCACAGTCGCGGTGGCTGGCGGGTTGTTGATCTTCGCCGCGTACAGCTCCGTGATCGGGGCGTTCTTCGCGGAGTTGTTCCCGACTGAGGTGCGGTACTCCGGGGTTTCGCTGGCCTACAACCTGGCGTCGGTGCTGGCGGGCTCGCTCGCGCCGATCATCGCGATCGGGTTGTACGCCAAGTTCGGCACCGGGTATGCGATCGGGGTTTATCTGGCGGTGATGGGGTTGATTTCGCTCGTCGCCTCGCTGATCGCGAAGGAGACGAAGTCGGTCGATCTTGGTTCGGTGGCGGGGAAAGCGAAGGAGGAAGTTCGGGCGCCCGTTGAATGAGCGGACGAGACTCAAGACAGCGCCTTGACATCCAGCAACTGATTCACGTGCGCAGTGAGCGCCGCGGCCTGGTCGAGATCGATCTCCCGGAACGTCACCGTATCCCGGCCAGGCCGAAGCTGCCCGACCTTCCACAGCGAGGCCGACGCGACGGTGGCGATCACCGCGAACCCGCCCGAGGTATTGCTGTCCGGCCCCAGCACGGTGAGCACGTCGCCGTAGGCCAGGATGCCGCCGGGCGGGTAGCTGGAGTCCAGGAGGTTCGACGGGTGCCCGCCCGCCACGTCGCCGGACGGACGGGCCCAGCGGAAGCGGTGCGGGTTGAACCGGATGCCCACCCGGTCCGAGCTCAAGTCGCAGCGCCACGACGCGGCCAGGAAGTCGGCGAAGTCCTCCGCGGTCAGGAAATCCGGATCGGCGTGTGGGCCGCGGAGGATTTCGATCTCCCAGGCGGTCGGGTACGTCGGGCGCAGGGAGACCGGGAGGCGGCGCGGGCGGGAAGGAGCGGACGGGAAAGTGTCGAGGATGTCCGCGCGTTCCAGGGCCCGGCCGTCGAGACCGCCGATGCCCGCCAGGAGAAAGGTGGAGCGGGAGCCGAATACCTCGGGCACGGCGATGCCGCCGGACAGTGCGAGATACAGCCGGTGCCCGGGGCCGCGCAACACCTCGCAGGACAGGACGTCGCCGGTTTCCACGGGGACCGATTCCCATTGCGGGACGGGGGATCCGTTCACCGTGACGCAGGTTTCCGGTCCGGTGACGGCGATCCGGCCAGGGGCGAGGACGCCTGCTTGGAAACGGCCCAGCGGGATTTCCAGGGCGGCCGCGCCAGGACGGTTGCCCACTAGGAGATTCGCGAGGCGGAAGGCGAGCGAATCGACGGGGCCGGAAGGGAAGAAGCCCAATGACTGCCTGCCTCGTCGGCCCGGATAGTCCTGCACGGTGGTTTGCAGGCCGGGTTCCAGCACTTCCAATGCCGCCGTCTGAGTCACGGGATTTTCACCAGTTCCTGCGCGGCGACGCGGTCCGCACGTCGTTTGGCCGCCTCGGCGGCGATGGCCGGATCGGCTTGGACGGCGAGGTGGTCGGCGACCGCGTAGCGGCCGGGTTCGATGTCGTAGTCGTAGCGGCCCTCGAAAACCTGCCTGCGCAATTCGATCAGTTCCGCCTCTTCGACGCGATAGAAGGAAATCCGGTCGCCGGGGTGGATCAGGATCGGGTCCGCCCGGTGCGCGCGCGGGCGGCGGACGAGGTCGCAGATCGGCAGCGTCCGGCCGAAAAGCTGGTACGAGCCGGGCGATTCGATCGGGTGGACGACCAGGCACGGGCCGCCGAAAGCGACGGCGCCTTCGGGGGTCCAGGAGCGCGCGGGGTTGTATTTCGGGGCGACCAGTTCGGAACGCGGGTCGAGGGGGAGCAGCGAAGGCAGGCCGGGGTAGAAACCGGTGAACGCGTTCCACCACTCGGATTCCAGGATCCGCGAATACAGCGCCTCGCGGTTCGGCAGGCCATTGGAGCGCACGAGGTAGTCGACGTTGTTGCCGTCGAGGACGTTCGGCGCGTCCGGGCGCGTGGTGATCTGGTAGCGCTCCACGGCTTCCCGCGACGTCGAATCGTCGAACGCGATCGGGAGTTTCACGCGGCGGCTCGGCAGGACGAGCGAGCCGGGCTCGGGGATCTCGCGGTGCAGCCGGTCCATGGCGGCGATCACGGCGTCGTGCCGGATCGTTTCCGGGTCGTAGTGCACGAGCAGCGAACGCAGTCCCGGCGCGACTTCCAGCACGCCGCGCACGGGATTCTCCTCCAGGTGCCGCGCGGAGGCGTGCGCGAAGAAGTTGAGGCCGAGGTCGACCGGCAGCGGCGGTCCGTACTCGACGAGCAGCGCGCGATCGCCCGCGGTCCGGTACGTGACGTCCGGCCGGGCCGGGGCGGGTGCGGGCATCGAGATCTCTTTCCGTTGTGCCGCCGGACATCCGCGGGCGGGGAAGTCCGATCGGGACGGTTTCTACCCACCAGCACCGGGTTTTGTCCAGAACGTTGGTTCGTCCGGGTGGCGATCGCCCGGCGGCCGGGCGGACCGCCGGTTACACTTCCGGCCGCCCGATCCGTCCCCGGGAGACACCATGCCGCTTACCGTCCAGATGCTGCTCGAACGCGGCGAACACGGTCTCGAACTCGCCGCCGAGGGCGCGCCTGGTGCGCTCGACCGGGCGGTCACGTGGGCGTTGATCAGCGAGCTGCCGGATCCGTCGCCGTATCTCGAGGGCGGCGAGCTCGTGCTCACCACCGGGTCCCGGCTCGCGCTGGGCGAGGCGGCCAGTCGGGAGTATGTGGACCGGCTTGTCGCGGGTGGTGCGGTGGCGCTGGGGTTCGGGGCCAGTTCGTTCTATCAGAATGTGCCTGGGGCACTGGTCGAGGCGGCGAGCGAGGCTGGGTTGCCGGTGTTGGCGGTGCCTGCGACGACTCGGTTTGCCGCGTTGAGCCGGCTTGTCGCTGGGCATCTGTCCGACGAGCGGCAGCGGGAGTTGAACTACGCGGTTTCGGCGCAGCGGGATTTGACTCGGGCGTCGCTGTCGCCGTACTCGGCTCGGGCGATCGCGGAGCGGCTGGCCAAGGCGGTGCGCGGGTGGACGCTGTTGCTGGACGCCGCCGGCGGGTTTCGGGCCGGGGTGCCCGCGGCGCGGATGCATGTGGCCCGGGTGCGGATCGAGTTGCCTCGGCTGCGGGACCGGGCTAATTCGGCGAGTCTCAGCATGACTATCGCGGGGGAGTCCGTGGTGGTGCTGCCGCTCGCGGTGCGGGGGCGGGTGCAGGGGTTTTTGGTGGTGGGGCGGTCTACTCCGCTTACTACTGCTGAGCAGGCGATCGTTACTACCGCGGTGTCGTTGTTGTGCGCTGAGTTGCACAGCGCTCGGGGGGTGCTGGACAGCGAGCGGCAGCATCGGCTGGCGGTGTTCAAGGCCGCGGTGGCGGGGGATGTGGAACTGGCCACGGCTATTGGGGAGGCGTTGGATACCGACTTTCCGGAGGGGGATCTCCGGGTCGCGATTTTGGGGGTTCCGTCCGGGCATGAGCGGGAATTGCTCGAGCATGCCGAGGGGGACCACGGGTTGCGGAGTTTGCGGGCGCTGGTCGCTGAGTGGGAGCGGGGGCGGGTGGTGGTGCTGACGCCGCCCGCCGAGGGGGACACGCGGACGTTGGAAGCCTTGTTGCGGCGGATCCCGTTGGCTCGCGGGGCGGTGAGCGACCCGACTCCTCCTGAGCGGCTTGCCGAGGCTTGGGAGCAGGTGCGGTCGGTTTTCACCAGTTCGCGCGGGGGTGCCGGGGTGCTTACTTGTGCCGGGGATGTGGCTACCAGCGGGCTGATGCGGTTTCTCGACAACGACGAGGTGCGGGGGTGGGCTCGGGCGTTGCTGGAGCCGGTCACCGATAAGACCGGGGCCGCGAAGATCGATTTGCGGCATACGTTGCGGACGTTCTTGGCGCATAACGGGCAGTCGGATGCTTCGGCCACGGCGCTGGGGATTCATCGGCATACGTTGCGGTATCGGATGGGGAAGGTCGCGGAGGCGTTGGGGAGGGAGGTGGACGATCCGGCTGTCCGGGCTGAGTTGTGGATCGCTTTGCAGTTGGATGATCAGTTGTGAGTTCTCGGGCGGCTCGTCGCCTGGCGGCGGCATTGCGCTCGGGCGGTGAGGCTTGGCACCCCGATTTTTTAGTGTGACTACGGCGCGGGGGTGCTTGTCAAGGCGGGAAAGATGCCTTGACAAGCACCCCCGCGCCGTGTTTTTGGCTTCGTATCGGGGGTGGGGAGGTGTGGGTGCCTCGATGGGTTGGGTGCAGCGGCTGCGGTTCGGTGGGGGTGGGGGCTTGCGCCCCAATGTGGCATTGGGTGCGTCAGATGCACCCAATGTGGCGTTCGGTGCGTCGCATGCACCCAATGCCACATTGGGGCGCGTCGCGGCGGGCGGTGAGCGGGCGGGCTTCACGGACCGTCGAGGGTCGTGAGGGGAACCCTGAGGGAATCAGAGTCAATGAGGGTTCCCCTCACGGACTTCAGGGGGTGGGGGCGCAGGCGGTGTGGCCTACGGTGACCGATCCCGAAGCGCCGGAGGCGGGGGCGAAGTCGATGCGCAGCATGGTCAGGGTCATGCTTCCGTCGCCGGGGAGCGTTTGGATGTTGAAGACCGCATTCGCCAGTACGGTTCCATCGCTCTTCGTCAGCGGCTTGGTGTAGTTCGCGGGGATGGGGGACGGCAGGCCGCTGATTCCGGTGAGGCCGCTCAGGGTCCAGTTCGCGTTCGTGCCGCTCTGGGTTGCCTTGCAGGTCACCGTGTACGACGAGATGCGGATGCGTTTGCCGCCCGTGCTCACCAGGGCCGACAGTTCGAAGTTGTTGCCGGTGGCGGTCGAGGTTGTGGTGGTGACGTCGTTCGCGGGGTCGACGACCTCGGTGGTGCAGCTCGACGTGCCGCCGCCGAACGTGACGCCGGGTTTGGACACTGCGGTCGCGGAGCCGCTGGTCGGGCCTTCTACGGCGCACGGGGCCTGCGTCGGGATGGAGATCGTGGTTCCGGCCTTGGCGAAGTTCGCGTTGCCGGTGTCGGCGACTCCGGCGGGGCTGTCCGCGGCGGCGGGGCCGGCAGCGGCGAGCAAACCGGTGGCGGCCAGTGCCGCGGTGGCCAGTGCGGTGCGCTTGATGATCATGTCTCGTCTCCTCGCTGCTGATGCTGCTCAAAGGTCTATCCGCAGGTCCGAATCGCCCGTTGCGTCCTCGGGCGGCGATCACCCGTCCGGGATCGCGGATCAACCCGTTCGTGGCCTGGCGCGCGACTGGGGCGGCAGTGTCGCGTTCGTCACCGTTTCCGCAGGACAGCGGGTAAAGGCAGGCCGCGGGGCAACCACTACCCTGAAGGGGGTAACCGACTGGCGACGAGCGCCACGAGAGAGCGGAGCCGACGTGTCTGTGTCTTCACCACCTCCGGGGGCGGCCCGGGATGGCGCTGTCGAGGACCTGCGCGCGACCGTCGGGCTGCAGATCCAGGACGAGCCCTTGCTGCGCGCGATCGCGGGCGGGCTGGCGGACGTCGAGACGATGCTGCGGGACGTCGTGAAGAGCGACGTGCCCGCCGTGCACGACGCGGCGTTGCACCTGGTCGAGGCGGGGGGCAAACGTTTTCGTCCGTTGTTCACGCTGCTGTCCGCGCAGTTCGGGCCGAAGCAGGGCGAGCAGGTGCTGATCGCGGCTGCCGCGGTCGAGCTGGTGCACCTGGCGACGCTGTATCACGACGACGTGATGGACGAGGCGACCATGCGGCGCGGCGCGGAGAGCGTCAACTCGCGCTGGGACAACACCGTCGCCATTCTCACCGGCGACTACCTCTTCGCCCACGCTTCGCGGCTCGTCGCCGACCTCGGCACGGACGCCGCGCGGATCATCGCCGAGACGTTCGGCGAGCTGGTCAGCGGCCAGATGCGCGAGACCGTCGGGCCTGGACCTGGCGACGATCCGGTCGAGCACTACCTCACCGTGATCGCGCAGAAGACCGGTTCGCTGATCGCGACGTCGGGACGCTTCGGCGGCATGATGTCCGGCGCGGCCGAGGAGCACATCCAGGCGCTGCGCCGCTTCGGCGACATCATCGGGGCGGCCTTCCAGATCTCCGACGACGTCATCGACATCGCGTCGCCCTCGGTCGAACTCGGCAAGGCGCAGGGCACTGACCTGCGGGAAGGCGTTCGTACGCTGCCGATGCTGTACGCGCTGGCCGATCCGGGCACCGACCCGCGGCTCGTCGAGCTGCTCGCCGGCCCGATCACCGACGACGACCTGGTGGCCGAGGCGCTCGAGCTGCTGCGCCGTTCCAGCGGCCTCGAACGCGCGCGGGCAACCCTTTCCGACTACGCTTCCCGAGCACGTGCCGAGCTCGCCTCGCTGCCCGCTTCCCCTGCGCGCGACGCTTGCGAGTCGGTCGCCGACTACCTGGTCGCGCGAACGTTCTAAAAGGGGCGAGAAATGTCCATTTTCGGGCAGGTGTGGCTCTGGAGCCTGCTGGCCTTCATCGTCGGCGCGGTCATCGCCTGGCTGGTGCTGGCGCGTCCGGCGCGCAAGCGGGTACGCGAACTGGAAGCGGAACTGGCGAGCGCGCACGCCGACACGGCACGCGCCGCGGCCAGCACGCCCGCGCGCACCGCGGTGCTGCCGCCCGCGGAGGACTGGACCAGAGACCGCCGCGAGCACGCTCCGACGGAAGTCATCCAGGCGACGAGCGCTTTCGAGCCGGAAGCCGAGTACGACGCGGAATACCGCACGGCTCCGGAACCGGTGGCCTCTGTGGACATTGCGGAGTCTCCTGAGGACGACGTCGACGAGGCGTTCGCTCAGGCCGAGGCCCGCGAACACCAAGCGGCGAACGGTCTTTTCGACAGCGCACCGGCCGAGAGCGCTCCGGAAGACTCCGGTTCGGCCTATCGCGCCGCGGCCACCGAGTACCTGCAGCCGGTCGACACCGGTTCGCACCGCATCGCCGAACCGGCCGAGGACCACGACAGCGGCTACCACCGCATCGCGGAACCGGCGGACGAGCACGACAGCGGATACCACCGCATCCCGGAGCCGGTCGACGTCCCGGCGGCGGACTACTCCGAAGCGGACAGTCCCGCCGAGCAGGAGCAGAGCCACTACCTGGCCGAACCGGCCGACGGACTGTCCTCTTTGGAGCGACGGCTCGACCCGACTCCGTTGGACAGCACCGCTCCGGAGCCCGAACCGGTCTCGCTGTTCCGCCCCGGGCCAGGCCGTGCGGCCGAGCCGGAGCCGGACTGGTTCAACCAGACGGACGCGCCGCAGCGGTCGGCGTTCGAGGAACCCGCCGAGCCGGTCGAGTCGGCCGTCGG
Source organism: Amycolatopsis sp. NPDC004079 (assembly GCF_040610415.1). Lineage (NCBI taxonomy): Bacteria > Bacillati > Actinomycetota > Actinomycetes > Pseudonocardiales > Pseudonocardiaceae > Amycolatopsis > Amycolatopsis sp. NPDC004079. The sequence continues at coordinate 182,758 of NZ_JBEXMH010000008.1, forward strand.
TCACCTCGAAGAAGACTCGACGACTGATCACCTGGTCCCGAACCCCGAGCCCGCCGCGGAGTCCATTGAGGACACTGCGGACGCCGCGGGAAGCCAGGGCTTGCCGAAACGGCAGCGCCGCGAATCGCCGCGCGGCGGTTTCGACGCGCCGCAGCCGATCCAGCCGTCGATGCGCCCGGTGGAGCGCCGCGAGCCGGATCTCGCCGGTGGGCACAGCGGTTCGCTGTTCGAGCCGTCGGTGCAGCCGAATCAGGCCGCGATGGCTGCTCCGGAGCCGCCGCCTGCTCGCCAGACCGCCGATGACGCGGTGCCGCCGGGGCCTTTTGGTCCGGGTTCGGCGATGCCGCGTCCGGGTGGCGGGCGCCCGGCGGACGGTTTCACGGTGAAGGCGAGCGTGACGGCGTTGCGGTATTGCGGCGAGGATTCGCCGCAGTTCCCGAAGATGGTCGCCGAGGTGTGGTTCCGCAGCGCGGCTGATGCTGAGCGGGTCGGGTTCCGGCCCTTGCACTGAGTCCACATGCGACAGAGGCCGCCACCCCCTCGGGGGTGGCGGCCTCTGTCGTAAGTGGACTAAAGCCTAAACGACGGTCCAGGTGTCCTTGCCCCGCAACAAACCCTGCAGGTCTGGCTTTCGCGCCTCACGCGCCTGCTCGACCTGGGCCCGCGCCGCGTCGTCGTACGTGGGCCGTTCGACCTGGCGCAGGATGCCCGTCGGGACGTGGTTCAGGTTCTGGTCGCCGAGGCGGGAAAGCGCGAAGGCGTACGACGTGTCCGCGATGGACGGGTCGTGCACCACCAAGTTTTCCTCGCCGATTTCCGCGACCTTGCCGACGTCCAAACCGCCCCAGTCGCCGCGGCGGACGCCGTATTCGCCTTCCGCGCCGAAGCGGATCGGTTCGCCCGCGCGGAGCGGGATCAGCCGGGAAGCGGCTTCGTCCTTGTCCTTCAACACATCGAACGCGCCGTCGTTGAAGATCGGGCAGTTCTGGTAGATCTCCACCAGCGCCGAACCGCGGTGTTTCGCCGCCGCCTCAAGGACTTCGGTCAAGCCCTTGCGGTCGGAATCCATCGCGCGGCCGACGAACGACGCCTCCGCGCCGATGGCCAGCGACAGCGGGTTGAACGGCGTGTCCAGCGAACCCATCGGCGTCGACTTCGTGACCATGCCCTGGTCGGACGTCGGCGAGTACTGGCCCTTGGTCAGCCCGTAGACCCGGTTGTTGAACAGCAGGATCTTGATGTTCACATTGCGCCGCAACGCATGGATCAGGTGGTTGCCGCCGATGGACAGCGCGTCGCCGTCGCCGGTCACGACCCACACCGACAGGTCCGGGCGCGTCGTGGCGAGCCCGGTCGCGATCGACGGCGCGCGGCCGTGGATCGAGTGCATGCCGTAGGTGTTGAGGTAGTACGGGAACCGCGACGAGCAGCCGATGCCCGAGATGAAGACGATGTTCTCGCGCTTGAGCCCGAGCGTCGGCAGGAAGGACTGCACGGCGTTGAGCACCACGTAGTCGCCGCAGCCGGGGCACCAGCGCACTTCCTGGTCGGACTTGTAGTCCTTGGCCTTCTGCGGTTCGTCGGTGGTCGGCACCAGGTCGATGCCGCCCAATTGCGGCAGCCCGAGATCGATGGCGGTCACTTGACGCCCTCCGGAACGAGGTTGGCGATGATGTCGGAGAACACGTTCTGCAGCTCCTCGGCCTTGAACGGCAGGCCGGCGACCTTGGTGTAGGAATGCACGTCCACCAGGAACTTCGCCCGCAGCAGCAGCGCGAGCTGGCCGAGGTTCATCTCCGGGACCACGACCCGGTCGTAGCGCGCGAGCACCTCGCCGAGGTTGTGCGGCAACGGGTTCAGGTGCCGCAGATGCGCCTGCGCGATCGGCATCCCGAGCTTGCGCACGCGGCGGCAGGCCGCGCCGATCGGGCCGTAGGACGAACCCCAGCCCAGCGCCAGCACGCGCGCCTCGCCGGACGGGTCGTCGACCTCCAGGTCCGGCACGTCGATGCCGTCGATCTTCGCCTGGCGCAGCCGCACCATCTTGTCGTGGTTGTCCGGGTCGTAGGAGATGTGGCCGGTGCCGTCGGCCTTCTCCAGCCCGCCGATGCGGTGCTGCAGCCCGGGAGTGCCCGGGATCGCCCACGCCCGCGCGAGCGTCTCCGGGTCGCGCACGTACGGCCAGAACTCGCCGGATCCGTTGTCGGAGTTGGGTTCCGAGGCGAATTCCACGCGCAGGTCCGGCAGGTCGTCGACGTTCGGGACCAGCCACGGCTCGGAACCGTTGGCGATCGCGCCGTCGGACAGCAGCAGCACCGGGGTGCGGTACTTCAGCGCGATCCGGGTGGCCTCGATCGCCGCGTCGAAGCAGTCGGCGGGCGAGAGCGGCGCGACGATCGGCACCGGCGATTCGCCGTTGCGGCCGTACATCGCCTGCAGCAGGTCGGCCTGCTCGGTCTTGGTCGGCAGGCCGGTGGACGGCCCGCCGCGCTGCACGTCGATGATCACCAGCGGCAGTTCGGTCATCACGCCGAGGCCGATGGTCTCCGACTTCAGCGCGACGCCGGGACCGGACGTGGACGTGATGCCCAGCGCCCCGCCGTAGGACGCGCCGAGCGCGGCTCCGATGCCGGCGATCTCGTCTTCCGCCTGGAAGGTGATGATGCCGTAGTTCTTGTGCTTGGACAGCTCGTGCAGCACGTCCGAGGCCGGGGTGATCGGATACGTGCCGAGCAGGATCTGCAGCCCGGACTGCTGTCCGGCGGCCACGATCCCGTACGCCAGCGCGGTGTTCCCGGTGATCTGCCGGTAGGTGCCCTTGTCCAGCTTCGCGGGCGCGACCTCGAAGGTGGTCGCGAACGATTCGGTGGTCTCGCCGTAGTTCCAGCCTGCCCGGAAGGCAAGGATGTTCGCCTCGGCGATGTCCGGCTTCTTGGCGAACTTCTCGCGCAGGAACCGCTCGGTGCCCTCGGTCGGCCGGTGGTACATCCACGACAGCAGGCCGAGCGCGAACATGTTCTTGCAGCGTTCGGCGTCCTTCTTGCCGAGTCCGGTGTCGGCGAGCGCGCCCTGGGTCAGGGTCGACATGGCGACCCGGTGCACCTGGAACGGCGACAGCGAATCGTCGTCGAGCGGGTCGGTTTCGTAACCGACCTTGACGAGGTTCCGCTTGGAGAACTCGTCGGTGTTGAGGATGATCGTCCCGCCGTGCGGGACGTCGCGCACGTTCGCCTTGAGCGCGGCGGGGTTCATCGCGACGAGGACGTCCGGCCGGTCGCCCGGCGTGAGGATGTCGTAGTCGGCGAAGTGCACCTGGAAGGACGAGACGCCGGGGATGGTGCCCTGTGGTGCCCGGATCTCGGCCGGGAAGTTCGGCATGGTCGACAGGTCGTTCCCGAACGCCGCCGCCTCCGAGGTGAACCGGTCGCCGGTCAGCTGCATCCCGTCGCCCGAGTCGCCGGCAAACCGGATGACCACCCGGTCCAGCTTGTTCACCTCGGTGGAGCGGGACGCGGTCAGCGCGCCTTGCCCGTTCCCGGCCGCGCTGCCGTTCGCACTGGTGCTCATGGGTCAGGGAATCCCTCTCTCCCGGCGTGCTGCGGGCCAGGGTCGGCTCCCCGGGGAGCCCGCCGAGGCCTGTTTCCGAGGTTACTCGCCACACGTCAGGCCGCGGTCGGAGTGCGGTCAAGTGTGGGGTACCCAGGCCCACCGGGGTGTCCTCGATCGTAGGGCGAATCAGGCCGTCGTCCGGAGTGACGCGCGTCTCTTGCCGCCCGCGCGGCACTGACCAGCAGTTTGCTCCAGGTTGAGGGTTCCCGGAATGTGGGAATTTGTGCGCGGTGCCGGTCAGCGTCCGCTGATGCGGGCCTTCATCGCCGCCAATCGCTCGGCGAATGCCGGTGCGGCCAGCGATTCCAGTTGTGGAACGAGTTCGGCGTCGACCGCCGCGGCGTGTTCGGTCAGGCCGCTCGTCTGCCGCATAGTCCGCTTGGTGGACAGCACGACCTCGCGCGGCGCGGCGACCGTCGGGGCGGCGAGGTCGCGCGCGGCCTGGACCAATGCGTCGTGGTCGCCGTCCACAAAGCGCAGTGCGAACCCGGCCCGCACCGCGGATTCCGCGGTAAGGGTTTCGCCGAACAACGCCATCGCGGACGCCTGCTGCGGACCGAGGATCCGTTGCGACATCCAGGTCATGCCGCCGCCGGGGTGCAGGCCCAGTTCGAGGAACCGCGGGATGAACTTGGCGTGCGGTCCCACGAGACGGACGTCGGCGGCCAGCGCGAGGTTCAGACCAGCGCCGACGGCGGCCCCGCCGACCGCGGCGATCGTCGGCAGACTGCATCCGGCGACAGCGAGGAATCCCGCGTACACTGAGCGCAGCCCTTCGGCGTCGGCCTTGCCGAGCGCGGTGAGGTCCGCGCCCGCGCAGAACGCTGGCGGTGCGCCAGTAACAATCACGGCGTGCACGCTCTCGTCGGCTTCGGCGCGCGCGACCGCCGCGGCCAGCTCGGCGGAGAGGTCGAGGGTGAGCGCGTTGCGGCTCTTCGGAGCGTCGACGGTGAGCAGCGCGACGCCCTGGTCGTGCTCGCTGTGAATGCGGTCGGTCATGGCGCTCAGCATCGCAGGCGCGGGTGTGCCGCTGCCGGTTGGAACCGTCACTCAGGAGGGCGTCGGCGGGCGCTCCAGCAGCCGGGACAGCACGACCGTCGACACTGTCCGGTCGATGATCTCCAGCCCGCGCAGCCGTTCCAGCGCGGTCTCCAGGTGGTGGATGTCGGCGGCGCGCAGGTGCACGATCGCGTCCGCCGCGCCGGACACGGTGTACGCGGCGACGACCTCGGTCAACGGTTCGAGCCGGGCCCGGATCCGGCCGGGCGTGACGTTGCCCTGGCAGTGCACCTCGACGAACGCCTCGGTGCCCCAGCCGAGCGCCTCCGGGTCGACGACCGCGGTGAAGCCGCGCAGCACGCCCGTTTCCAGCAGCCGGTCCACGCGCCGCTTCACCGCCGGGGCGGACAGCCCGACCACCTTGCCGATCTCCGCGTAGCTGGAGCGGGCGTTGGCCACCAGGCAGGAAACGATTCGCTGGTCGATGGTGTTCACACGCAATGTTTAGCACGCAGGTGCGCAGTGAACAGCGATTGATTGCGAGATTAGGTCCACCTTAGCCTGGTTGTATGCAGGGAGAGGCTGTGCCGCCGCGGGTGCCCACGCCCCGCCGTTACCTGATGTGCCCGCCGCGCTATTTCGCCGTCGACTACGCGATCAACCCCTGGATGGACCCCTCCAAGCCGGTCAGCGCGGACGTCGCCGTCACGCAATGGACCGAGCTGCGCGACACCTATCGCCGCCTCGGCCACACCGTCGAGGAAATCGATCCGCAACCCGGCCTCCCGGACATGGTGTTCGCGGCCAACTCGGGCACCGTCGTGGACGGGCGCGTGCTCGGCTCACGGTTCCGCGCCCCGCAGCGCGCCGCCGAGGCGGAGCACTTCCGCCGCTGGTTCCTCGAACACGGCTACCGCGACCTGACCATGCCGGAGAAGATCAACGAGGCCGAGGGCGATTTCGCCTGGACCGGACGGCTGCTGCTGGCCGGCACCGGCTTCCGCACCGACCCGGCCGCGCACGCCGAGGCGCAGGAGGTGCTCGGCGTCCCGGTCGTGTCGCTGCAGCTGATCGACCCGCGTTACTACCACCTGGACACCGCGCTGTTCGTGCTGGCCGAGGCGACGGACACGGCGACCGCGCAGATCGTCTACTACCCGGACGCGTTCTCGCCGGGTTCGCAGCGCGTGTTGCGGCGGATGTTCCCGGACGCTGTCCTTGCTACTGCGGCTGATGCCGAGTGCTTTGGGTTGAACGGGGTGTCCGACGGGCGCAACGTGGTGTTGCCGGTCGAGGCGACGGACCTTGGTGCTCGGCTCGTTGAGCGGGGTTACGAGCCGGTGTATGTGGATATCTCGGAGCTGCGGAAGGCTGGCGGCGGGCCGAAGTGCTGCACGTTGGAGATCCGCAAGTAGGTCAGTGCGGGTACTCCAGCGGCTCGATCGAGGACTGCTCCGGGAACGGTCCGGACGGCAGTGCGCGCGGGTCGATCTTGCGCACGGTGAGGTCGATGTTGGTGTGGGTGTACCCGTTGTCCTTCATGGCCGCGGGTACCCCGAACTTCGAGAACGAGCAGTCGCGGGTGAATCGGCCGCGGCTGACGTCCCAGTCGGTGCCGCCGGTGCTGTAGACGGTGTAGTGGCCGTCCGCGATGCCGCTCGCGGAGGTGGTGGCTCCTGCCTTCACGTACACGGTGAACACCGGGTGGGAGAGGTCGGCGAACGTCACGGCCTGGTCGGTGCCGGAGACGTTCTTGATGCTGACGCTGTTCTTGCCGCCGCCCGCGCCGGCGAGGACCGCGCCGTTTTCCGCGCTGCGGTTTGGTTCCGGGTGGGCGTCGGGGAAGAGCGGGCCGAGGTGATACGGGTGGGCCGGGTCTGCGGTGGCCAGTTTCGAGAGGGTGTCGCGCAGTCCGGCGATGCCTTGGTCGTTGCTCAGCTCCGCGACGGCTGAGACTCCGCCGCACAGCTTGTCCGTCAGCGCGCTGCTCCCGATCTTCGGAACGGAGCTGTTGTAGAGCACGGTGAAGTCGGACAGCAGCGCGCGGTTGGTGCCGCGGATCGCGTCCGGGGGAAGGGCGGAGTCGAGCTGCTGGATGGCGCTGCTGACCGCGCTGCCGAGACTCGAGCTCGCGTTGTTCACCTCCGCGGGGGTGGTCGCCTGCCCGAGCTGCTGAACGGCCGGGGTGATCGACGCGCCGATCGCGGTGAGGAGCTTCTGGTAGCCCGCCGGGTCGAGCGGGGCCGAGGGGGCGGTGCTGCTCGGCGGGCTGGAGCTGGTGGTGGCGCTGGCCGGGCTGCTCGTCGCGGGTGCGGCTACCGGGTCGTCGTCCGAGCGGGTCGTCAGGTGGATGACGAGGGCGGTGGCGAAGACGACGAACACGACGGCCGCGGCGATCGGCCGGGGAGACAACTGCGGTTTCGCAAAGCGGGGCACTGGCCGATTTTCCGCGCAGGACAGGCGGTTTCGGGTCGGTAGTTTTGCCGGACCCGCGCTACTTCAGGACCCGGCCGAGGAAGCCGCGCAGGTAGCCCGCGACGACGTCTAGGTGGCTTTCCAGCAGGAAGTGGCCGCCGTCGATCAGGTGCACCTCGGTGTCCTTGGCGTCGCGGGCGAAGGCTTCCGCGCCGGCCGGGCCGAAGATCTCGTCGTTGCGACCCCAGACGGCGAGCACGGGGACGTCGTAGGTCCGCAGGAATTCGTGCAGCTGCGGGTAAAGCGGGCGGTTGTGCTGGTAGTCGCGGAAGAGCGCGAGCTGGATTTCGTCGTTGCCGGGGCGGGAAACCCGGGCGTGGTCGTGTTCCCAGGTGTCCGGGCTGACCTGGCTCGGGTCGGGGACGCCGTGCAGGTACTGCCAGCGGATGGCGTCGTAGCTCAGCGCGGTGCGGACGGCCGGTTCGGTGTCCGGGCCGGGGTTCGCGCCGTAGGCCCAGAGGCCGGTCCAGAACGAGTCGACGAAGCCTTCCTCGTACCCGTTGCCGTTCTGCGTGACGATCGCGGAGATCCGGTCGGGGTGCTTGAGCGCGAGCCGCCAGGCGATCGGGGCGCCGTAGTCCTGGACGTAAACCGCGTAGCGGTCCAGGCCCAGCTGGTCGAGGAGGCCGGAGGTGAGGTCGGCGAGGGCGTCGAAGGTGTAGTCGAACTCGTCGGCCGCGGGGGCGGCGGAGTGGCCGAAGCCGAGGTGGTCCGGCGCGATCACGCGGTAGCGGTCGGCCAGCAGCGGGATGAGGTTCCGGAACATGAACGAGCTGGTCGGATACCCGTGCAGCAGGACGATCGCGGGCGCGTCGGCCGGTCCGGCCTCGCGGTAGAAGAGCTGCTGGCCGTCGACGGCGGTCGTCCGGTGCTGGATCATGACTAACCCCTTTGAAGTTTTAATCTGGTTAGGTCCCGCCATGGAAGCACGGTCGAGCTAACCTGTCAAAGGGTTCAGTCTGGTTAGGAGAGCTTCGATGGACGCGCTGCTCGACCTGCTCAACAGCAGGCCGCTGATCGACGGCGAGGAACGGGACGCGCTCGACCGGCAGTGGGCGCGGGAGCGCGGCGGCGACGGGAGTGCCGCGGAGCTGCAGCTGTTGCGGCAGGCGCGGGATCTCCTGCGCGACGTCGTGCGCGGGGACAGTTCGCCGGTCGCGTTGCGTCCGCTGCTCGACGGGGTGCGTCAGGTGCCGGAGGTTTCCGCGGACGGCCTCAACTGGGAGGTCGAGACGCCGCCGCACGCCCGGTTGGCGGTTGGGGCGGTTCTGGACTGGGCGGCGCTCGAAAAGGATCTTCCCGGACGGCTGCGGGCCTGCGCCAATGACGAGTGCCAGTTGTTCCTGCTCGACCGCAGCCGGGCGAACCGGGCGCGCTGGTGCTCGATGGCGGCTTGCGGGAACCGGGAGAAGGCCCGGCGGCACTATCAGCGTAATCATTGAACCTTCACCCAAACGTGTGAAGATTCAGGTTGTCTACAAGTGTGGACGTATTCCGATTTTCCTGCGGGAGTGTTTTCTACACGCCGGAAGTGTGTTGTTGACCATGGGATCGGCGCCGGTAACTACTCCGTTTGCGAATCCGATTAATCGGGTACGGTACGTCGGACGGGAGGCGCGATGATCACCTTTGCGGTGCACGGCATTGGCAAACCCCTGCGAGCCCTCGACCCGGGAGAGGACGAGCGGTGGATCACCGTGGAGCAGTTCGACGCGCTCCTGGACGTCGTCTCGGGGACGGGCGCACAGCTCACTTTCGACGACGGGAACTCCTCGGACGTCGAGATCGCGTTGCCGCGGCTGGTCGAGCGCGGGCTTTATGCCGAGTTCTTCCCGTTGGCGGGCCGGGTCGGCGAGCGCGGGTACGTCGATCGCGACGGGCTGCGGCAACTGGTGGACGCGGGGATGCACGTCGGATCGCACGGCTGGGACCGGCTGGACTGGCGGCGGCTCGACGGTTCGTTCGCGGTGCGCCGGGAGCTGGACGAGGCACCGCGGTTGCTGGAGCAGCTGAGCGGCACCCCGGTGCGGCGGTTTTCGCTGCCGGAGGGGCGCTTTGACCGGCGAGTGCTGACGCATCTGCGCGAGGCCGGGGCGACCCGGGTGTACGCGAATGTCGGCGGGGTGCGCGGGGCGGCGCTGGTGCGGTCGCGGACGGAGATCCGGTCGGACCTGAGCTCGCGCTGGGCCGAGGCAGTGAGCCGCCGCCCGCGCCGATTCCCGACCCGCTGGGCATCTCGCCCGGGCCGGTAACTCGCGGTCCGGTCCGTGAAGGGCTCCTTCACGTACTTGGGTTCCACTGCCGGGGACTTCAAGGCGGCGCTGCAAGTGCGGTTGAGACCCGTTCGCCCAAGCCGAAGGGGGCCGGGCGCGGCTCTTGTCAGGCCAGCGTGGGCGGCGGAACGGGACGGGCTTCCAGGCACGGTCACCTGACGACAAATCAGGCATTCCGGCGGTTCTGACGTCCTTTGTGGACGGTCGGCGGGCATGGGCTGCGTGGCTTAAGTACCGGCATTGGACCTCGACCCCTGACGGGTTCCCTTCATGGGCTGCTCGGTTCGGCGGGAAAAAACACCCCCTTTTGGCGGGTTGTGACCGCATCCGTTCGGCGGCATCCTGAGCGCGCGCCGCCGTAAGGAAAGTTTCCTAATAAACAGGGAGCGTCGATGCGGAAACTCGTCCTGCTCGCGATTCTGGCGATAGCCGCCGCTGTCCTGCCCGCCGCGCTCGCCTCCGCGGCGACCCCGGCTTCGAACCCCGCCGCGGAAAGAGTTCAGGCGGGCCCGACTGCGGACCAGATCCTCGCCAAGGTCGCCTCCTGCAAGCAGATCTCCAACGGCAAGTACAAAACCGACGAAGACTCCGGCAGTGCGACCGTCCCGGTGTGCGACGCGGGCAAAGCGGTCTTCTGGAAAGCCGACATGGACATCGACTGCGACGGCCAGCGCACCACCGAGTGCAACGAGAACACCGACTGCTGCTTCCTCCCCGACACCGCCTTCCCGCAATCCGACGGCAAGCCGCTCAACGCCGCCAAACTGCCCTACATCGTGGTCCCGTCTTCGAGCAGCATCTGGAACTACGAAAACTCCGGCCTCCGCGGCGGTGGTTCCTGTGCGGTGATTTACAACGGCAAGGTCGAGTACGCGGTCATCGGCGACACCGGGCCGAACAAGATCATCGGCGAGGCGTCGTATGCGACGGCCAAGGATCTCGGCATCAATCCGGACCCGAAGAACGGCGGTGTCGACTCCGGCGTGACCTATGTCTGCTTCAAGAACTCGGCGGTGAACCCGATCGAGGATCACGGTGCGGCCACGAGCACCGGGGAAAAGCTGGCGTCGGCGTTCGTGGGCGGAAACTGAATTTTCCGAAGCTTCGGAAGGCATTCACTGCCCTTTCCGGACAACGGTGGGCAAATTCCCCGGGCGATGCGGCCGGATGGGGTAACCGCCGGTCCGGTGGGCGGCGCAAGGCGGGAATCCGTGCGAGGACACGGGTTCCCGCCTTGTTATGCGGAACCGGTAACGAAGCCCGTCCGCGCTCCGACCAATGAGCAGCGATGCGGTCGGGCGGAGGTTTCGTTGTGAAGATCAGCGTCTTCGGGCTGGGATACGTCGGGTGCGTGTCCGCGGCTTGCCTGGCGGGACAAGGGCACGAGGTCGTCGGAGTGGACGTCAATCCGGCGAAGGTGGACTTGGTGACGGCCGGCAAGGCGCCGGTGGTCGAGGAACGGATCGGGGAATTGACCGCGGAAGTGGTCGCCTCCGGGGCATTGCGGGCGACGACCGAGGTGGCCGAGGCGATCCTCGCGACGGACGTTTCCCTGGTGTGCGTCGGCACGCCGTCCGCGCCCAACGGGAGTCTTTCCACGGAGTACCTGCAACGCGTCGCCGAGCAGATCGGCGATGCGTTGAAAGAACGAAAAGCCTTAGGGAACAACGAGAATCGGCACACGGTGGTGTTCCGGAGCACGATGCTGCCGGGCACCTGTCTCGGGTTGCTCGTGCCGATCCTGGAAAAGCGCAGCGGCGGTACCGCGGGGGTCGACTTCGGCGTCGCGGTGAACCCGGAATTCCTGCGCGAGGGCACCAGTGTCCGCGACTTCTTCCAGCCGCCGAAAACGGTGATCGGCGAGTTCGATCCGGGCAGCGGCGACGTCGTGGCGAAGCTGTACGAGGGGCTGCCCGGCGACGTGTTCCGCGTGCCGATCCCGGTCGCGGAGATGACGAAGTACGCGGACAACGCTTTCCACGGCGTGAAGATCGGTTTCGCGAACGAACTCGGCGCGATCTGCCGTGCGCTCGGGCTCGATTCGCATCAGGTGATGGACGTGTTCCTGGCCGACCGCAAGCTCAACATCAGCCCGGCGTACCTGCGGCCCGGCTTCGCCTTCGGCGGCTCCTGCCTGCCGAAGGATCTGCGCGGGCTGGTCTACGCCGCGCGGCAGGCGGACGTCTCGGTGCCGTTGCTCGCGCACGTGCTGCCGTCGAACGCCGAACATCTCCACCGGGCGTTCGAGTTGGTCGCGCGGACCGGGAAACGCAAGATCGGGCTGTTCGGGCTTTCCTTCAAACCGGGCACCGACGACCTGCGCGAGAGCCCGCTGGTCGAACTCGCGGAACGCTTGCTCGGCAAGGGATACGACCTCAAGATCCACGACGCCAACGTCAGCCTCTCGCGGCTGATGGGGGCCAACCGCGAGTACATCGAAAGCAGGCTGCCGCACCTCGGGCAGCTGCTCGCCGGGTCGGTGCAGGAGGTGCTCGACCACGCCGAGGTGTGCTTGATCGGCACCTCGGACCCGGAGGTGCTGGCCGCGCTGCCGCACGGCAGCGGGCCGGTGCTGGTCGATCTGGTCCGCGTCCCGGACGCCGCCGCGCGCCGGGCGGAAGAGGGGTACGTCGGCCTTGCCTGGTGAAGGCTTTTCCGAGAACGAAATCCTGCGGAACCGGGTCGCGCTGATTCTCGTCGAGAATCTGTCGGTGCCGTTTGACCGGCGCGTGTGGCAGGAATGCCAGACGCTGCGCGACGCCGGGATGACGGTGCACGTGATCTGCCCGCAGGGCACGAAACGGGACACTGAGGCCGAAGTCGTGCTCGACGGCGTGCACATCCACCGGTATCCGCTGCAGGCGGCGACCGGCGGGCCCGCCGGGTACGCGCGCGAGTACGGATCCGCGCTGTGGCACACGTTCCGGCTCGCGCGCAAGATCGGCCGGGTCGACGTCGTGCACGCCTGCAACCCGCCGGATCTGCTGTTCCTCGTCGCCCGGATGCTGCGAAGACGCGGCGCGAAGTTCATTTTCGATCAGCACGACCTGGTGCCGGAACTGTATTTGTCCCGATTCGACCGCGGGCAGGATTTCCTTTACCGCGGCGTTTGTGCGTTGGAACGTTCCACCTATCGCGCGGCGGACGTCGTGCTGTCCACCAACGAGAGCTACCGGCAGGTCGCGCGGATCCGCGGCGGCAAGGCGCCCGAGGACGTGTTCGTGGTCCGCAGCGCGCCGGTCGTGGAGCGGTTCCACGAGGTGCCGGTGGAGCCGGAACTCAAGCGCGGCAAGCCGAATCTGCTCTGCTACCTCGGTGTGATGGGCCCGCAGGACGGCGTGGACTACGCCCTGCGCGCGCTCGCGTCGCTGCGCGACGAGGTGGGCCGCGACGACTGGCACGCGGTGTTCGTCGGCGCGGGCGACACGTTCGACGAGATGGTCGCGTTGTCGCATCAGCTCGGATTGTCCGGACAGGTGGAATTCACCGGCCGGGTGTCCGACGAGGATCTGCTGCGGTATTTGTCCGCGGCCGACGTGTGCCTTTCGCCGGATCCGCTCAACCCGCTCAACGACGTGTCGACGATGAACAAGGTCATGGAGTACATGGCCATGGGCAAACCGATGGTGTCGTTCGAGTTGCGCGAGGCGCGGGTGTCGGCGGGCGAGGCGGCGCTTTACGCCCCGGCCAACGACATCGCGGAGTTCGCGAAGCTCGTCGCTGTGCTCTTGGACGACCCGGAGCAGCGGGAACGGATGGGACAACTCGGCAAGCAGCGCGTGCGCGGACCGCTCGCCTGGGGCAATTCCCAGGCAGCGTTGATCAAGGCGTACGAGCGTGCGCTGGGTTGAGCCGGGTCGCGTTTCGAACAAGGTTCGGCCGGATGGTGTAACCAACCGGCGCGGTGCCGCGACGGGGTCAATGACCCGTGCGTCGGCCCGTGAGGGGAGACCTGGTTTTGAGTGACGAAACAGTACGCCTTTCTGTTGTGGGGAAGGTGGTGCGCCGACGGTGGCGAGCGTTGCTTCTGCTCGCGGTCATCGGCGCGGGTGTCGGGGCCGGGGCTTCCGCGGTGCTTTCGCCGGGGTACGAGGCGCAGGCCAGCGTGTTGCTGCAGGGACCGCGGCAGCCGGACGAACTGCTGACCCAGGCACAGGTGGCGACCAGTTCGGTGGTGCTCGACCGGGCGTCCGCGGCGCTGGGGCTCGGGACTCGCGGGACTGACTTGCAAAAATCGGTCACGCCGTCGGTCGCGCAGGGCAATGTCGTGACGCTCACCGCGAAAGGCGACAGCCCGGAGCACGCACAGCAACTGGCCGACCAGGTCGCCAAAGAGTTCGTGAAGTATTCGACGCAATTGCTCGGAAATTCCGCGGATCAGGCCGCGCAACTCGCGCAACAGCAGAAGGAATCGCTGCGGCAGCAGGTCGCGCAGACCAACCAGCGGATCCTCGACCTGTCGAAGTCGGTGGCGAACGGCGACACCGTCGAGGGTGTGCAAGCACGCACGACGCTGCAGGGGTTGCGGACGGCGCTGGAGCAGGCGGTCAACAACCTGAACGCGGCGGACGCGGCGACCGGCGCGGGCAACATGGTCGTGCTCGGCCCGTCCGAACGGCCGTCCTCGCCGTCCGCGCCGACGTTCCCGCAGTTGACGGTCGGCGGTGCGGTGTTGTTCTTCGTGCTCGGGATCCTGGCCTACCTGTTCGGGGCGAGGACCGACCGGAGGCCGCGCGGCGAAGGCGAAATCGGCGCGGCGCTGGGCGCTCCGGTGCTGGCGAGCATCGACACCCCGGCGGTTTCGGACGCACCGGCGAAGTGGTGGCGGAAGGCGGTCGGGAACGAACGGCCGTGGAATCTGCCCGAGGTGCCGTCGTCGGCCGACGACACGGCACGGGAGGTGCGGTACCGCCGCGTGCTCGCGCGGCTGGGTGCGGATCGCGACGGAGTGTTGCGGCTGCTGATTCTTGTTCCGCGCGGGGACGCCTCGGCGCGGAACGTCGCGGAGCAGTTCGTCGGCACGGCTCGCGGCGACCGCATCCGCGTCGAGGCGACGGTGACCGAAATCGAGGTGGTGCCCGGGGCACAGCCGATCGTGCCGGACGGAACGGCAGGGGTGCTCGTGGTGCTCTCGCTCGGCTCGCGCAACGCGTGGGAATTGGTTTCGATCGCGGAGGCCTGCGCGGACTCGGGGCACGAGGTTCTCGGTGCCGTGCTGGCACGGGAAGTGCACGTCGCGGGCGGACCGAAGCAGAAGCCGGTCGCCAAGCCGCGGACCGATGAACTGGCTGGTGCGCGATGAGCGCCGGGCAGGCCCAGCCGCTGGTGGATCTCCAGCGGCTGGTGGTCGCGCTGCGGCGCAAGCGGCGGTTCTGGCTGACGACCGCGCTGGCCGGACTGATTCTCGGCTGTGCGGTGGCGATCCTGCTGCCCGCGCCGCCCACCGCGGTCACGAAAATCATCGTGATCCACCCCAGCGACTCGCCGACCGACAGCGGCACCCTCATGCGCACCGACGTCGCCGTGCTCTCGACGGCGAACATGGCGGCAGCCGCGCTGAAACGGATCAACAACCCCGAATCGCCCTCGGATTTCCTGAAGGACTACGCCGGGCTCGGCCTCACCAACAACGTCATGCAGGTGACGGTCAAGGGCAAGAGCAAGGACGACGCGGTCGCGAAGGCGAAGGCGCTCGCGGACGCGTTCATCGCGGACCACACGGCCCGCACCCAAGCCGCCGCGACCGGCCGCTCGAAAGCGTTGCTGCAGCAGCGGGATCAGGCGCAGGCGCAATTGGCCGACATCGACAATCAGGCCGCGACCGAGGTCGCGAGAGGGCGTAACTCCAACGCGGGTGCGCTGGAGCAGCTCTATACGCAGCGGGCGAGCCTGGTGTCGAAGATCGCCGATCTGCAGAACCAGGCGCAGCAGGCCGGGATCGGGTCGCCGGAGGTCATCGCCGGGACGCAGATCGTGGACGCGCCGGCGGTCCAGCCGGTGTCGAAGCTGAAGACCTATGGCACGGACGGCGGCGTCGGGCTGGCCTTGGGTCTCGCGCTCGGGCTCGCTTTCGCCGCGGTGTCCGCATTGGTCCGGGACCGGCCGGTCTTGCGTCGCGAAATTTCTCAGCACCTCGGGGCGTCGGTGATCGCGCAGGTCGGCGTGAAGCCGATCGGCCCGGCGAAGCTGTGGCGACGCTCGAAGGCGGTCACCGAGTCCAGTCGGGTCGCGCTCACGCTGGCGCGGGCTGCGCGGGAGGACCGGGCTTCGTTGTCGCTGCTGGAGATCGGCGCGGCTTCGACCGCGGCGGAGCTGGCAGTGGAACTCGGCCGCTCGCTGGCCGAGGACGGGCCGGTGGTGCTCGTGGACGACCTGCCGGGCAAGGAAGTGTCGCGGCTGCCGGTGGAGGGAAACGTCCAGGTCGTCGAGGCTGGCGACCCGGCGGTGGCGCGCGCGGTGCGTCGGGTCGGGGTCGGCACGGCCGCTCCGGGCACGGCGTGGACCGACCTGTCGGCGCTCGGCGCGGAGGCGGTGCTGGTGGTGCGCGCCGGGTTCGCGAACACGCAGTGGCTGCACACCGTCGCGCGGCAGCTCGCCGACTGCGGCGTGCCGATCCTCGGCGTGGTGCTGGTCGATCCGGATCCGAAGGACCGCACCGACGGCACGCTCTGGGACGGGCTGCACACGGCATTGCGCGGGCGGGCGGCGGTGGTCGCGAAGAAACAGGAAGACGCGGTCGAGCTGGCATTGCGCGAGGAGACCAAGCCGATCGAATGGCCGACAAAGCGGGACACCGAGCGCAGGCTCCGGCCGATCGACCGGACCCGGCCAGCGTTGCCGGTGGACCCGGACGCACCTACGAGGCGGCTCAAACCCGTACAGGAAAGCTAGGGGGACGAAGCGCATGTGCGGCATCGCGGGCGTGTACAGCTGGCCGGACGGCGGCCCGCTCACCGACCGGCTCACCCAGTGCCTCGCACACCGGGGGCCGGACGGCGACGGCCGCTACGACCACCGGGAGGTCCACTTAGGACACCGTCGGTTGTCCATCGTGGACCTTTCGGAAACCGGCGCGCAGCCGATGACGGCCGAGGGCCTCGCCCTGACCTACAACGGCGAGCTGTACAACGCGCCGGAGCTGCGGGCCGAACTCGAAGCCGCCGGGGTCCGGTTCCGCGGCACCTCCGACACCGAGGTACTGCTCCGGGCCTGGCGGGAGTGGGGAACGGACTGCCTGCCGCGGCTGCGCGGGATGTTCGCCTTCGCGGTGTACGACGAACGCACCGGTGAGCTGGTGCTGGTGCGAGACCAGCTGGGGATCAAGCCGCTGTTCTTCGTGCGTCGCGGAGGCGGGGTTGTGTTCGCGTCGGAGCTGAAGGCGCTGGCTCGCGAACTCGGCGACACCTTGAACGTGGACCAGGCCGCGATGATCGCGTCGCTGCTGTACTACTGGGTCCCGGACAGTCGGTGCGCATACCGAGAAGCAGAGAAATTGTCGCCGGGTACCTGGCTGCGGTTCCGGCCGGACGGCAGTACGGACACGGGCGCTTACTGGTCGCTGCGTGAGGTCGCCGAGGAAGGCGCGGCGTATCGCGGCGAGGTCGACCTGCACGCGGTCGTCGAGGATTCCACTCGCAAGCACCTGCTGTCCGACGTCCCGGTGGCGACTTTCCTCTCCGGCGGTCTCGACTCCAGCTACCTCACCGCGCTGGCCGCGCGCGAGCAGCCGGGGATTTCGGCTTACACGATCGGTTTCCGTCCCGAGGACGCGAAATTCGAGGCGATGCCGGACGACCTGCGTTACGCCCGGATCGTCGCCCGGCAGTTCGGCGTGGACCTGCACGAGATCGAGATCGCGCCGGACGTCCAGGACCTGCTGCCGCGGATGACGCACCACCTGGACGAACCGATCGGCGACCCGGCGGCGATCAACTCGTACCTGATCTGCTCGGCCGCGCGCGAGGCCGGGGTGAAGGTGCTGCTGTCCGGGATGGGCGCGGACGAGCTGTTCGCCGGGTACCGCAAGCATTTGGCGAACCTGCTGGCGTTGCGGTACCGGCGGGTGCCGGGCGTGGCGCGCCGGGCGATCGGGGCGGCGGTCGACCGGCTGCCGGTCGCGTCGTCCACGCGCGGCTACCGGTCGGTGCGGTTCGCGAAGCGCTTTCTGTCCTTTGCGGACCTTCCGGAGGAAACGGCGTTCCGGCGCAGCTACACCATGTACGACCGGGCCGAGCTGCTCGACCTGGTCTCGCCGGATCTCCAGTCCGAAGTGGACGATGTGCTCACCGAGCACGCCGACATCTACTACGACACGAAGCTGACCGACCAGGTCAACCGGATGTGCCTGGCCGACGCGCGGATGTTCTTGCCCGGCTTGAACCTCACCTACACCGACCGGTCCACCATGGCCGCTTCCACCGAGGTGCGAACGCCCTTTGTGGACGTTGAAGTGGTCCGGGCCGCGTTCCGGGTGCCCGGCCGGGAGAAGATCGTCGGACGCCAAGGCAAGGTGGCGTTGAAGAAAGCGGCCACGGCGATCCTGCCCGACGAAATCGTGTACCGGCCGAAGGGCTTGTTCAGCGCGCCGCTGCGGGCGTGGATGAGCCGGGACCTCGCGCCGCTGGTGCGGGAGGTCATCGAGGACGGCGTCCTCGTCGAGTCCGGTTTCCTGCAGCGCGATGCCCTCCGCAAGCTGGTGGCCGAGGACGCCGCCGGGCGCGAGGACCGCGCGAAACATCTTTGGCACGTGCTGACCCTCGAGTACTGGTACCGCGGGGCCCTCCGCGGCGAGCGGCTAGGAGTCCAGTGAAACAGGTAGTGCAGAACTACAAGAGCGGCGAGCTGGCCCTGCTCGACGTCCCGGTGCCGGCGTGCAAACCGGGCGGCGTGCTGGTCCGCAGCCAGTACTCGCTGATCTCGACCGGCACCGAGATGATGAAGGTGTCCGAGGCGGGGATGTCGCTGCTGGGCAAGGCCCGGTCGCGACCGGACCAGGTCGCGAAGGTCATGCAGAGCGTCGCGACGAATGGGCTCGCCGCGACGTATAGGAAGGTGTCCGGGAAGCTCGATTCCTATACGCCGCTGGGCTATTCGCTGTGCGGCGTGGTCGAGCAGGTCGGCGAGGGCATCGACGACGTGGTGGTCGGCGATGTCGTGGCATGCGCAGGGAACGAGCACGCGCTGCACAGCGAGCTGAACTGGGTGCCGAAGAACCTGTACGCGAAGGTGCCGGCCGGACTTTCGCCGCGGCAGGCGGCGTTCGCGACCGTCGGCGCGATCGCGATGCAGGGCGTCCGGCGGGGCGAACCGCAGCTCGGCGACCTCACGCTGGTGGTCGGGCTCGGACTGATTGGCCAGCTGGTCGTGCAACTGCTGGTAGCGAGCGGTGCGCGCGTCGTCGGCGTGGACCCGGACGCGCAGCGCTGCGAACTCGCGCGGGAACTGGGCGCGCTCGCCTGCGGGCACCCGGCGTCCGGCGAGATCGACCAGGCGGTGGCCGAGCTGTCCGGCGGGCACGGCGTGGACCAGGTGTATCTCGCCGCGGGCGGGGCGTCGAACGATCCGGTGGAGCTGGCCGCGCGACTCGCGCGCGACCGCGGCCGGGTGGTGGACATCGGCAAGATCTCGCTGAACCTGCCGTGGAACGCTTACTACGAAAAGGAACTCGACGTCCGGTTCTCCCGGTCGTACGGGCCCGGCCGGTACGACCCGTCCTACGAGCTGGAGGGCCGCGACTACCCGATCGGCTACGTGCGCTGGACGGAACGACGCAACCTTGAGTGCTTCCTCGACCTGGCCGCGCGGGGCAAGCTCGACGTGACGCCGCTGATCAGCCACACCGCGGACTTCGCGAAAGCGGTCGAGACCTACCGGGCGCTCAACGAGGGCGAGCTGAAGGCCGTCGCGGTGCTGTTCCGCTACCCGGACGCGCCGCCCGCCGAGGACGAGAGCGTGGTGTCCGCAGTTCCGGCGGCTCCGATCGTCGATAAACGGACGGATCCGTTGCAGTGGCTGCGGATCGGGTTCATCGGCGCGGGCAACTACGCGTCGTCGATGATCCTGCCGCACCTCGCCGGGGACGAACGCGTGCTGCTCACCGACGTCGTCACCACGTCGGCGCTTTCCGGGGCCAACGCGAAGCGCAAGTTCGGTTTCGTCGCAGCCAGCACCGACGTGGACGCACTGCTGGAGGACGACCAGGTCAGCACGGTCTTCGTGGTGACCCGGCACAGCTCGCACGCCGAGCTGACGCGGCGGGCGCTCCTGGCGGGCAAGGCGGTCTTCGTGGAGAAGCCGCTCGCGTTGTCGGAGAAGGAATTGCGCGGCGTCGTGGACGCGGTGGCGGAATCGGGCAACAACCGGCTGCAGGTCGGGTTCAACCGGCGGTTCGCGCCGCTGCTGGTCGAGGCGAAGAACCAGTTCGGCCCGCGCGTCGGCCCGGCTTCGGTGCGGTACCTGGTCAACGCGGGCCGCCTCGACGCGAACAGCTGGTACAACCAGGCTGGTTCCGAGGGCAGCCGGTTCGTCGGCGAGGGCGGGCACTTCATCGACACGGTCAGCTGGTTCCTCGGCAGCGACCCGGTTTCGGTCTACGCCACCGGCACTCCCGGCAACCACGACCTGCAGGTGTTGCTGCGCTACGCCGACGGTTCGACCGCGACGATCAGCTACATCACCAGCGGCAGCACCGCGTTTCCCAAGGAAACGCTTGAGGTGCTCGCCGACGGGAAAGTGCTGAAATTCGACGATTTCGTCCGCGCCTCGGTGTTCGGGCGCAAGCGCTGGACCAGTTCGCGGCTGCCGAAGGCACGCGACAAGGGCCAGCAGGCCGAACTCGACGCGTTCATCACCGCGTTGAAGACCGGCGTCGCCATGCCGATCAGCCTCGACTCGCTCGTGTCCACGACCCTGGCGACGCTGGCCGTGCACCGCAGCCTCGAAACCGGCGCGCCGGTGCGGTTGGAGCAGTGATGGACCCGTCCTGGTACCTGCGCCGGCTGTCCGCGATGGGACCGGCGGAGATCGTCGGCCGGGTCGGCGACGTCGTGCGCAAGCAGCGGTGGCGCGGCGAATCCCAGCGGCAGCCGACCTGGTCACCGACCCGGACGTTCGCGGCCTGGCCTGCCGAGCCGGAGGTGCCCGCGACTGGCCGGGAAAGGCTGGTCGCGGCGGCGGATCGGCTGATCGACGGGCACGCCGAGTATTTCGGCGTTGCACGGGACGACCTCGTCGCGCCGGATTGGGCGTTCGACCCGAAGACCGGCCGTCGCGCACCGGGGGACCGGTACTCCTTCGAGATCCCGTACCGCGACGAGAACGCGATCGGCGACATCAAGCAGATCTGGGAACCCTCGCGGCATCAACACCTGACCGTGCTGGCCGCGGCGTACCGGGTGACCGGCGACGACCGTTACGCGCACCGTGTCGCCGACCACCTGAAGTCGTGGTGGGCGGCCAACCCGCCGATGCGCGGCGTGCACTGGCTGAGCGGGATCGAGCTGGGGATCCGGCTGCTGTCGTGGGTGTGGGTGCGGCGGTTGCTGGACGGCTGGCCCGGCGTGCCCGGGCTGTTCGAGGACAATCCCGAGGCGCTGCGGCAGATCTGGCATCACCAGCGGTGGCTCGCGGCGTTCCCGAGCCGGGGCACGTCAGCCAACAACCACGTCCTCGCGGAGGCGGCCGGACAGCTGGCGGCGTCGTGTGCGTTCGACTGGTTCCCGGAGTCCGCCAGCTGGCGGTCGGACGCGATCCGCTCGCTGGACTTTCACCTGCGAGCCAACACCTTCACCTCCGGCCTGAACCGAGAGCTGGCCACGGAGTACCACGGTCTCGTGCTGGAGCTGGGCCTCGCCGCCGCGCTGGAAGCCGGACCGCGGCTGCCGCGCTCGACCTGGCTGGAACTGCGGGCGATGTGCGACGCCCTCGCGGCCATTGTGGACTGTGCCGGGCGTCCGCCGCGCCAAGGCGACGCCGACGACGGATACGGCCTGATCGTGGACGGACTGGAGACGGACCGCTGGCATTCGCTGCTGGCCACCGGCGACGCACTGTTCGGCCGAGCGGAATGGTGGCCGAAGCTGCCCGACGACGACGTGCGCACCGCGTTGTTCGCAGCGCTGCGCTCCCGAGTGCCGCAACTCGACAACTCCCGCGAGCGCCCGGTCTTCTCCGACGCGGGCATGACCATCCTGCGCAGCGACAACGGCCCGGAGATCTGGTGCCGTTGCGACAGCGGCCCGCACGGCTTCCTCGCCATCGCCGCGCACGCGCACGCCGACGCGTTGTCCATCGAGGTCCGGCACGACGGCGTCGACATCCTCGCCGACCCGGGAACGTACTGCTACCACGGCGAACCCGAGTGGCGCGCGTACTTCCGCTCCACACTCGGCCACAACACGCTGCAGCTCGGCGGTCTCGACCAATCGACTTCCGGCGGCCCGTTCCTGTGGACGCGGCACGCCAACTCGCGCACCCTCGCCGCGACGCCCGCCCAATGGCAGGCCGAACACGACGGTTACGCCCCGGCGCTGCACCGCCGCACCGTCGAACTGTCCGGCCGGACGCTGACCGTGGTCGACGAGGTGACCGGCGGCGGTTCCGCCAAACTCGCCTTCCACCTCGGCCCGCTGCTGGCCGTCGAGCTGGACGGAAACACCGCGCAGCTCACCTGGCCCGGTCGTACCGCGACGCTGGAGCTTCCGTCGCAGCTCGCCTGGACCGCGCACCGAGGCGAGACGAATCCGCCGCTGGGCTGGTACTCGCCCGGCTTCGGCCGCCGCGAACCCGCCACGACGCTGATCGGCTCCGGTCCTGTCACCGGGCCGCTGACCACCGTGCTCCGTCTGCCCTGATGCCGAGAGGATCCACCGTGCGAAGGATTTTGGTGCCGCTGCTGGGAGCGCTGCTCCCGCTCGCGCTGGCTTCGTGCAGTTCGTCCGGAGCCGCGTCCGCTCCGGTCGCCGGATCGACCACGCCGCAGGGCCCGGTCGCCGCGGTCTGCGACCACGCGCCGCCAGGTCCGGCGACCGCGCCCGCCGGGGCCGTCCCGGTGGATCCGGCCGTGGTGGACGACTTGTCGACCAAGACGAAGAACTCCCCGGCGGGCACCACGTTCTGGCTCGCCCCCGGCACGCACCGGCTCAGCGATGACGAGTACGCCCAGGTGCAGCCCAAGGACGGCGACGTCTACCTCGGCGCTCCCGGCGCGGTGTTCGACGGGCGCAAGAAGAACCGGTACGCCTTCGCCGGCCCGGCCAAGGACGTCCGGCTCGAATCGTTCACCGTGCGGGGCTTCACCGCGCCGCGCGACGAAGGCGTGGTCAACCACGATTCAGCTCCCGGGTGGGTCATCCAGCACCTGACCGTGCAGGACAACGACGGGGCCGGGCTGATGGCCGGGCCGAAGCAGCAGATCCTCGACAGCTGCCTGCGGCGCAACGGCCAGTACGGCCTGAACGCCTACTCCGGCAGCGCCGTGGTGACCGGGCTCGTGCTGCGGGGCACCGAGATCACCGGCAACAACACCGGGAACTGGGAGTCCAAGGTCCCGGAGTGCGGCTGCACCGGCGGCATGAAGTTCTGGGAGGTGGACGGCGCGGACGTCGTCGGCAACTGGGTGCACGACAACCGCGGCACCGGGCTGTGGGCCGACACGAACAACAACGACTTCCTGATCGAGGGCAACCTGATCGAGAACAACGACAGCGCCGCGATCATTTACGAAACCAGCTACAACGCGATCATCCGCGACAACACGATCCGCCGCAACAACCTGCTCGACGGCCGCGCGCACGCCGACCGCGGCGACCCGTTCCCGGCCGCGACGATCTACATTTCCGAGTCCGGCGGCGAACCGCGGTTGAAGGCCCGGACGAGCAATCTCGAGATCTCCGGAAATGTGCTGCAGGACAACTGGAACGGCATCATCCTGTGGGAGAACGCCGACCGGTTCTGCAACAGCCCGGCGAACACCTCCAGCGGCTCGTGCACGAAACTCGTGCCGAACGTCGCGACCTGTTCCGCACCGGCGATCGCGAAGAAACCGCTGTACAGCGACTGCCGGTGGAAGACTCAGCGGGTCGTGGTGCAGCACAACCAGTTCACCCTCAACTCGAAGGCGCTCGGCTGCGAGGAAGTGTGCGCCCGGACCGGGGTGTTCGCGAATTTCGGCAGCTACCCGAATTGGTCGCCGTACCAGGGCGCGGTGATCCAGCAGTCGATCACGTTCCAGCAGGACAATTCCTGGCACGACAACGCGTACGCCGGACCGTGGACGTTCGTCGCCAGGGAAATGAGCAACATCGTCGGCATCGGCGAATGGCAGAGCGCGCCGTATCACCAGGACGCGAATTCGAGCTACAAGCCGAACGGGGGCTGACGTGGCCGAACTGACCGTCGCGCTGCCCGCCGAAACGAAATCGGTGCCGAAAGCGGTGAGCGCGGCCTGGGCGTTGCTCATCCTCAACACCCTCGGCTCGACCGGCGCGCAGACGGTGATCCCGTTGCCGCGCACGGTGATCCAGCTGGTCACCATGGGCGCGCTGATGACCGCGTTCCTGCTCGCGCTGATGCTGAACCTGCGGATCAGGATCCGGCCGAGCGCGTACCTGCTGCTCCTGACCTTCCTGCTGCTCACGAGCATCGTGGCCAGCGTGCACCTGGAATCCGGCTACGGCTCGCTGTTCCGGTGCTTCCGGTTCACGGTGTTCGTCGCGACGCTCTGGCTGCTCAGCGGCTGGTGGGACGGGTCGTTCGCGTTCGTGCGGGCGCACATCCGGATGTTCGGCGCGGTGCTGGCCTCGGTCGTGCTCGGCCTGGCGATCGCGCCGGGCAAGGCGATGCCGGACATCTACGGCGGCCGGCTTTCCGGCGCGGTGTGGCCGCTGACGCCGCCGCAGGTCGGGCAGTACGCGGCGGTCATCGCCGGGCTCGCGGTGCTGATGTGGCTCGGCAAGAAGACGGACGCCAAGAGCGCGTTGCTCGTCGTCGTGCCGTCGCTCGGGCTGCTGCTGCTCACGCACACCCGCACCGCGACCCTCGGGCTCGTCGCCGGGCTGATCGTCGCGCTGCTGTCGCTGGGGCTGGTCAGCGCGCGGGCGCGGAAGGTGTTCGCCTGGATCGTGCTCGTGGCCGGTTTCGCCGCGGTGGTGCTGGGCGGCCTGCTGCAGGCGTGGTTCCTGCGGGGCCAGAGCACCGACGATTTCTCCAGCCTGACCGGCCGCGCGAAGGTGTGGGACGCGCTGCTTTCCGCGCCGCGAACCGGGTTCGAGTACATCTTCGGCGTCGGCCTCACCGACAAGTCCTACGACGGCCTGCCGATCGACAACAGTTGGCTCGCGATCTACCACGAGGAGGGCTTCGTCGGGATCGTGATCGTCGCCGCGATGCTGCTCGTGCTGGTCGCGATCGCGGTGCTGCGGCCGCCGTCGGTGGCTCGGGCGTCAGCGATTTTCCTGATCGCTTACGTGATTTCCGCGTCCTACACCGAAGCCGGGCTCGGCGACGCGTCGCCGTATCTGCTGCATCTGGCGGTGGCCGCGTCGTTGCTGGCCGCGGGCGAGGCTCCAGCGAGGGAGAGGCTGGCGTGAAGGTTCTGGTGGTGCACAACCGCTATCGGTCGGAGCAGCCGAGCGGCGAGAACAACGTGGTCGACGCCGAGGTCGCGCTGCTGTCCTCGGCCGGGATCGACGTGCGGCGGTTCGAGCGGCACAGCGACGACATCGCCTCGATGCCGTTGGCGCGCAAGGCGTTGGTGCCGTTGCAAGTGCCGTGGAACCGCGCGTCGCGGACAGAGCTGCGGGCACGCCTGGAGGTCGAGCGGCCGGACGTCGTGCACGTCCACAACACGTTCCCGCTGCTGTCCCCGTCGGTGCTGGCCGCGTGCGCCGACGCGCGCGTGCCGGTGGTCGCGACGCTGCACAACTACGGCCTCGTCTGCCCGCCCGGCACCCTCTACCGCGACGGCCGGATCTGCACGGACTGCGTCGGCGGCCTGCCAGTCCCTGCGGTCCGGCACGGCTGTTACCGCGACTCAGCTGCGGCAACCGTGCCGATGGCGGTGAACCTGCTGGTTAACCGTGATCGCTGGCGGACCGGCGTGACGAGGTTCTTCTGCATTTCCGACGCCCAGCGCCGCCTTCTCGTGAACGCGGGGATGCCTGCCGCGCGGATGACCGTGAAGCACAACTTCGTCCCCGACCAGGGGCGACGGCGCATCGGCGAAGGCGAGCATCTTCTGTTCCTGGGACGGCTCACCGAGGAGAAAGGCATCCCGCTGCTCAAAGCGGCCTGGGAGCAGTACTCCGGCAAGCTGCCGTTGCTGATCGCCGGGACCGGGCCGCTGTCCGACGACGTCGCGGCTTGGGCTGCTGGGCGGGACAACGTGTCGTACGTCGGGCTCCAGGACCGGGCTTCGTGCCAGGAACTGATCGCCCGCGCGGCGGCGGTTGTGGTGCCTTCGACGTGGCTTGAGGCGTTCGGCCTCGTGGTGGTGGAGGCGATGGCCGCCGGGGTGCCGACGATCGCGCCCGCGCACGGCGCCTTCGAAGAGTTGATCACCGACGGCGGCACCGGCCTGCTGCACACTCCTGGCGACGCGGCGGCGCTGGCCTCGTCTTTGCGCGAGGTGGCCGACGTGGAGCTGAACCGGAAGATGGGCGAGGCGGCACGGCAGCGGTACGACGCGGACTTCACCCCGGAAGTCGGGCTGAAACGGCTGCTCGAAGGCTACGAGGAAGCGATTTCAGCGGTATGAAGGACGGTGTGCGCGACCGACTGAAGACCTCGCCCCTGGCGCTTCCGCTGGTTCTGCGCACGCCGTCGCTGGTCCTGGCCGTGCTCGGGCTCGTGGCGTTGATCGCGCTGGGCGTCCGTTTCGCCGGACACTCGGTGCCGAGCGCGTTCGACGCCCCGCTCCTGCCCGGCCCGGACCTCGTGCCCGACCCGTGGTGGTACTTCGCGACCGCGATCGACTTCTGCGGCGAACCACTGGGGGCGGTGCTGATCCTGCTCCTGATAATCGGCGGCTGCCTGCTGACCCACCGCCCGCGTACGGCTGTGCTGGCGGTTGTCGGCTGCAGTCTCACTGTCGGGGTGACTTCGGTGTTGAAACCGCTGACTGGCCGGACTATTCATGGCAGTTACCTGTCGTTCCCCAGCGGCCACACCGCCTTCGCTACGGCCTTGGCGCTGACCGGCGCTTACGTCTTGGCGGGTCGCTTAAGCCGGTTCGCCGCGGTGGCGTGGCTGCTGGGTCTCGCGTTGGTGGCTGGCTTCCTGATGGCCTGGGCCGAGGTCGGCCTCGGCGCGCACTACCCAACCGACACGATCGGCGGCTTCGCTGCCGCGCTGGCGATCGTGCCGGTCACGGGGTACTGGATCGACCGGATCGCCGACCGTCCGTGAGGGGAACCCTGAGGGAATCAGATTCAATGCCAGGAACTTAAGCCGCGCGACGTCGGCCTGCTGACCGTCCACAAAGGACGCCAATAGCACCTATATGCCCGATTTGTCGGCATGTGGCCGCGTCTTGAAGTCCATGAAGGGCTCCTTGAAGGAATCTGATTCCCTCAAGGAGCCCTTCACGGACCACAACCCGGCTTCCGCCCCCGGGCCCGCATCCCACAGCGACGTGCGCCCAACCGGACCGAGACGGCTGAGCTGCGGAAACACACCAGCAGCGCGCCCGTATCACAGCCTTAAGTTCCTGGCTGAGGGAATCAGAGTCCCTCAGGGTTCCCCTCACGGACAGTCAGGCGTGCCGGAACAGCTCCAGGTCGAAGGCCTCGGCGAGCACCGCTTGCCCGGCGTCGTTCGGATGGACGCCGTCGGCGGAGACCAGTTCAGGGCGCGTCCTCGTCGGCTCGGCCGGGTCGCGCAGCGCCGCGTCCAGGTCGGTGACCGCGTCGAACTCGCCGCTGTCGCGGATCCAGCGGTTCACCTGCTGACGGGCGTCCTCGAACTCCGGCGTGAACACCGGAGTGCCACCGATCGGCGGCAGCGTGCAGCCGACGATGCGCAGGCCGTGCGCGTGGGCTCGGGTGATCAGCAGGCGGTAACCGCCGACGAGATCCGCCGCGGTGGCCCGTTCGCTCTCCGGCATTCCCGGCATGGAGCCGAAAAACAGGTCGTTGACGCCCTCGGCCAGGATGATCCAGCCGGCACCGGGGCGGGCCAGCACGTCACGGTCGAAGCGAGCCAGCGCGCTGGCGCCCATGCCGTCGGTCTCGCGCAGGACGCGGTTGCCGGAGATACCCATGTTGACCACTGCACGGGGCGGAAAGCCAGGCTCGGCAGCGAGTCGGCGGGCGAGCACTGAAGGCCAGGACGCGTCGGCTCCGGGCGTGGTCTCCATACCGTCCACCACGGAGTCGCCGAAGGCGACGACAGTGGCGGCGTTGGCCGGCGCGAGCACGTCGATGCCGGTGAGCCACAGGTAGGACTGGAACTCGGTGGCGTCCCGCAGGTTCGGCTCGGCGGTTTGATCGCCCGGGGCGAGCCACGCCGTGCGGAGGCCGACGTCGTGGATTGTCGGGGTGACCCTCTCGTCGGGGAGATACAGCGAGACGGTCAGGTCGGTCTGTGCGGAGACGGTGTACTCGATCGGGTCGCTGTAGGTCTGCGCGCCCGTCGGCAGCACCACTTCGGGCCGGTCGCCGAAGGTCAGCCGGGTGCCGTCGAGGAAGGCGGAGCCGACGCGGACCGGTGCGTGGCTGAAGGAGTTCGAAAGCGCGACGCGCACGGCGGTGCCGCCGACCGTGGAACGAGCCACCATGCGCACGGTCTGGGCGCTCAGCGTTTCCGGGGTGCTGGTGAAGTCCGGCGGCGCTTCGTCCGGCATTTCCGGCCCGCCGCCAAGCTCGGCCGCCGGTGCCAGTTGCTGCGCGGTTCCCCAGGCAGCGATCCAGTGGTTTCCCATGAGGTGAACCTCCACAATGGACAGTGGGTCAGAACCAGCGGGCGAGGGCGTTTTCGAACGAGCCGTGGCCGCTCGCCCAGGCGACGATGCCGTCCGGCCGGACGAGCACGGCGTCGTAGCCGAGGTCGTCGCGGGCCGGGGCGGCCTGGTACCGGACCCGGTACCGCGCTGCCACGGCACGCAGTCGTTCGTCCGCGCTGAAGTCGAGGGCGACGCCTTGGCCGTCCCGCAGCAGTTCGCCGAGGCGGCTGCCGTCGGCGAGGCGGAAGTCCGGCGCGTTGTGGCCGACCAGCGGATGCTCGTCGCCGAGGTCGTAGCGGAGCGACAGTCCGGAGGCACGCTCGAAGACGTAGGTGGTGCCGGCCCGGGTTGTCATCAGGTCGCGCGTCACGGCCTGGATCGCCCGGGAGTGCGGGTCCGGGCGCATGACCGCCACCTGGGCTCGCGACCAGTCGAGCACCCGCGCGCCGGTCGGATGGCGTTCTGTGGCGTAGGTGTCGAGCAGGCCGTCGGCCGCGTCCCCGCGCACGGTCGCCGCGAGCTTCCAGCCCAGGTTCATGGCGTCGCCGATGCCGAGGTTGAGCCCCTGCCCGCCCAGCGGCGAGTGGATGTGCGCGGCGTCGCCGGCGAGCAGGACCCGGCCGCGCCGGTATTCGGTCGTCTGCAGCGCCCGGTCGGTGAAGCTGGAGGCGCGGTGCACTTCGTCGAGTGTGACGTCGGTGCCGGAAACCCGGCGCAGCACCGTTTGGAGGTGCTCGCGGGTCAGCGGCTGGGAACGGTCGTACGCGCCGCCGTCGAAGTCCAGCACGCCGAAGTGGCCGGGCGTGGGCATCGTGAGGTACATGCCCGCCGAGGTCAGATTGAAGCCTGGAGTCAGCTTGTCGGGATCGGCGAACGTCGCCAGCGCGACGTACCCGGTGAGCTGCGGTTCAGTGCCGACGAAGGCGAAGCCCGCGAGCCGGCGCACCGTGCTGCGTCCACCGTCGCAGCCGACGAGCCAGCGAGCTGGGTACTCGTGCTCGCCGGCCTGGACGACCACCCCCTCGTCGTCCTGGACGAGACCGCTGATCTGGACGCCGCGGCGGATCTCGGCACCGTGCTTGACCGCCCGTTCGGCCAGCACCGTCTCGACCGCTTCGAGGCTGGTCATGATGCCGTCGAGGGCGGGGCTGGGCAGCCGATAGGGCAGGGCGGAGAGGTCTACGTCGGCCGGGTCGAGGGAAGTGCCGGCGAAATGGCCGACCCAGCTCGGGCGCACCTGTTCTTCCTCGGCGGGGGCCGCGCCGGACTCGGCCAGCAGCGAACGCAGCATTCCGCGGCGGTAGAACGCCTCGGCCGACCCGCCCGACAGCCCCCGCATCCCGAGCGGCATCTTCCGCCACGGGGAATGCGGGTCCGCCTCCTTTTCGAGCACCAGCACCGAACAGCCGGCGAGAGCCAGTTCACCGGCGAGGAACAGGCCGACCGGCCCGGCCCCCGCGATCACTACGTCGTGCATGACAACCCCCTTCTTCTGTGGTGAGCCCGAGATTGCCCGCCACCGCTCACACGAGGCGCACACGGCGCGCACACCCCGGTTCAGGCGGCCATCGGGCGGGCACGCGAAGATCGAAGGGTGGCTGCTGTCCCGCTTCGCGTGACGCTGCTCGGCATCGTGCAGGTGTCTCGCGGCGATGCCGTCCTGTCCGTCCCCGGCGCGCGTCTGCAGGCCTTGACCACGCGGCTGGCGCTCGCCGGCGGGCGCACGGTGGAGCCCGCCGTCCTGGTCGACGCGATCTGGGCGGACGACCTGCCCGCTGATCCCGCGCATGCCCTGCAGGCTCTCGTCTCGCGGCTGCGTCGGGTACTCGGTTCGGCGGACGTCGTCGTACCGGCCGCTGGCGGCTACCGGCTGGACGTGGCTCCGGCGGACGTGGACGCGTTGCGGTTCGAACACTTGATCGCCGCTGGCCGGGACCACCTGCGGTCCGGCGATCTGTCCGCAGCCGCGGAGGTGCTCGGCGAGGCCGTGGCGGTGTGGGGCGACCAGCCCCACACCGAGCCAGCAGCAGTCGCCGCGGTGTCGGTGGCCGCCGCGACCCGGCTCGCGCAGGTCTCCGTCGAAGCCGTGGCCGATCTCGCCGACGCCGAACTGTCGCTGGGCCGCGTCGAGGCGGCTGCCGCCCGGCTGTCCCGCTTGCTCGCTGAGCACCCGGTCCACGAGCGGGCGGCAGCGCTGCTGATGGACGCGCTCGCCGCACAGGGCCGCCAGGCCGACGCGCTCGCTCGCTACGAACAGATCCGCGAGGCGTTGGCCGAGACCCTCGGCGCCGACCCGGGCACCGCGCTGCGCGAGCGGCATCTGCGCCTGCTGCGCAACTCGGTCGCGGCGCTTCCCGCGAAAAGCCCGGGCAACCTCCCGGCGGCACTGACCAGCTTCGTCGGACGGGACGACGACCTCGCCCGGATCGGCGAACTGCTCGCCGCCGGCAGGCTGGTCACCGTGCTCGGCCCCGGCGGAGCCGGCAAGACCCGGCTCGCGCTGGAAGCCGCCCGCCGCCGCGAATACCCGGGCGGCGCGTGGCTGATCGACCTCGCTTCGGTCTCCGAACCGGCCGAGGTCGGCGCGGCCGTGCTGGCCGGGATCAGGATGCGCGGCGGTGCGCTGTTCGAGGCGAGGACGCGGGTCGAGGGTACCGAGCTGGATGTGCTCGCGGACCAGCTCGGCGGCCGGGAACGGTTGCTGCTGATGGACAATTGCGAGCACCTCGTCGACGCCGTGGCCCATCTGGTGGAGGCGCTGCTGTCCCGGTGCGCCGGGCTTCGGGTGCTGGCCACCAGCCGGGAACCGCTGGCCGTCGACGGCGAAGCGCTGGTGCCGCTCGGCCCGCTCGCCCTGCCCGAGCCGGACGCGGAGGTCGAACGCGCCCGGCGGACCGCAGCGGTGCGCCTGTTCGCCGAGCGGGCCGCGGCCGTGCGTCCCGGTTTCGTCGTTGACGAAGCGAATCTCGCCGACGTCACGACGGTGGTCCGCGGCCTGGACGGCTTGCCGTTGGCGCTGGAACTGGCCGCGGCCCGCCTGCGCACGCTCGCCCTGCCTGACCTGGCGGCCGGTCTGTCCGACCGGTTCCGGCTGCTCGCCACCGGCAGCCGCACCGCTTTCCCCCGGCACCGCACGCTGCGCGCGGTCATCGCGTGGAGCTGGGAGCTGCTCAGCCCGGACGAGCGCACGGTCGCGGAACGGATCTCGGTCTTGCCCGGCGGAGTCACCCGGGAGTCGGCCGCCGCGGTCTGCGCGGACGCCGCGCTGCCGTCAGGCGAGATCCCGTACCTGCTCGCGGACCTGGCCGACCGGTCGCTGCTGCGGCTCGTCCCGGACACCGGCCGGTACCGGATGCTGGAGACGATCCGCGAGTACGGGCTGGAAAGCCTTGCCGCACAAGAACTCCGGACCAGCGTGCGGGATCTCGCCGCCGAGTACTTCACCGGTCTGGTCGCCGAGAACGACCCGCTGCTGCGCGGCTCTCGGCAGCTGGACGCGCTGCGGGTGTTCCGCGCCGAGTACGACAACGTGCTCGCCGCCCTGCGCCACCTCTGCGACACCGGCGACGCCGACGGCGCGATCGGGCTCGCGGTGAACCTGACCTGGTACTGGCAGATGCTCGGCGGCCACACCGACGCGGTTCATTGGCTCGGCGAGGCGGTTTCGACGCCGGGCGCGCGGGCGAGCGTGCGGCGCGCCGTCGCCGAGCAGGTGCTGCTGGTCAACCGGTTCGCCGCGTATGCCCCGCCCGCCGACTGGCGCGAGCAACTGCGGGCGCTTGCCGGCCAGCCGGAGCTGCCGTCCTTCGGCGGCGCGCTGGTCGCGCTCCGACTGGCCACCATCCCGGAGACGAGCGCGTCGCCGGAGACCGTCCAGCGGTTCATCGACGGACCGGACGAATGGCTGTCCGGGCTGGCGCACCTGTTCCGGGCCCAGTTCGCCGAGAACGCGGGTCGCTTCGACCAGGTCCGCGGCGACGTCGCCGCCGCGCTGGAGATCTTCGGCCGGGCCGGCGACCGCTGGGGCCTCGCCACCGCGCTGCCGCTGCGCGCGCTGCTGCGGCAGTACGACGGCGATCTCGGCGGCGGGCTGGCCGATCTGGCCCAGGCCAGGACGCTGGCCCGCGAGTTCGGCTCGCTCAGCCTCAGCGACGAGGTCTTCCTCAACCTGCGCTCGATCGACCTGCACGTGCGGCGCGGCGAGACCGCGCGCGCGGCGGGGATGATCGCCGCCAACCGGGAGCGCGTGTCCTCTCCCGAGCTGGCGATCCTGACCGACGCGCTGGAAGCCCGGCTGTGGGTGCTGATCGGCGATCTGGACCGGGCCCGCGAGCTGATCGATTCGGCCGAGGCCGGACTGTCGGAACACCCGCGGTTCGGGGCCAGCGGACACAATCAGGCCCTGATCTCCGTGGCGCGCGGTGCGCTCTGCCTCGAGACCGGCGACGGACCGGGCGCCGAAGCGGCGCTGAGCCGGGCGTACGTCGCCGCGGTGGACAGCTCGGACATGCCGATCCTGGCGATGGTGGCAGTGGCGGTAGCCGGTGTCGCCGCGCTGTACGGGCACCACCGGGACGCCGCCGCCCTGCTCGGCGCGGCGGCCAGGCTGCGCGGTGCGCACGACCGGACCGATCTGCAGATCCGCGCGCTGAGCGCCCGCGGCCGCGCCGAACTAGGCGACGAAGGTTTCGCTGCCGCGTACGAGCGCGGCTGGCAGCTGACCGCCCCGTCAGCCCTGCTCTCGGCCGACCCAGCGCTGCTGCGGGACTTGGACCGGGAGGGTTAGGCTTTCCGGCGAAACACCGGCTTGATCGACCGCCCGCCCAGCCACGGCGTGGGATCCCCAGCCTCTAGCGCCTTCCGGTACACCACGCACGCCGAAGCGACCACCTCCACAGTCCGGTCGATGTCCTCCTCCGTCATCGCCGCACTGACCACAAAGGACGGAGCCAGCACCCCGTTCTCCAGCAGGCACCGCATGAACAGCGTCCGGTACTCCTGCGACGGCTGACCGTCCGCGTCGAGAGTCGCGAACACCAGGTTGCTGTCCCGCCCCCGCACCACTACCTGCCCGCCGACCCCGTGCGCAGCCGCCACGTCAGTCACGCCAGCCGCCAGCCGAGCGCCGAGCGTGTGCAGCCGGGCCGTCACGTCCTCCGCCGCGTAGGCCTCCATCACCGCCATCGCGGCGGCGAGCGACGGGGTCTCCGCGCCGTGCGTCGTCGACAGCAGGAACACCCGATCCCGCGAATCGCGCAGACCGCCTAGCTCCATCAAATCCCGTCGACCCGCCAGCGCCGCGACCGCGAAGCCGTTGCCGAGCGCTTTGCCGAACGTCGAGAGATCCGGCGTCACGCCGTACAGGCCCTGTGCACCGTGCTCGGAGTACCGGAATCCGGTGATCATCTCGTCGAAGATCACCAGCGCGCCGTGCTGATGCGCGAGGTCGAGCAGCCCGGCGAGATAGCCCTCCGGCGGGTCCACGCCCTTGGTGGGCTCCAGGATCAGGCACGCCACCTGCCCGCGGAACTGGCGCAGCATCTGCTCGGTCGCGGGGAGGTCGCCGTACGGGAAGGCCACGGTCATCGCCATCGTCGCGGCGGGAATCCCGGCCGACATGGGGGTGGTGCCGATGAACCAGTCGTCGGTGGAGAAGAACGCGTGGTCAGCGCATTGGGCGACCAGCGGCCGTCCGGTGGCGGCGCGGGCGAGCCGGACGGCGGCGGTGGTCGCGTCGGAGCCGTTTTTCGCGAACTTGACCATGTCCGCGGTCGGCACCGTCGCCAGGAACTGTTCCGCCGCTTCAAGCTCCACAATGGACGGCCGGACGAAGTTGTTGCCCCGTTCCAGCACGTCGCGCACGGCCGCGGTCACGCGTGGATGGGCGTGGCCGAGGCTGACCGCGCGCAGGCCGGAGCCGTACTCGAGATAGCGGTTGCCGTCGACGTCCCAGACGTACGCGCCGCGCCCGTGCGAGATGACCGGCGCGAGATGTTCGGGGTATTGGTCCTCGCCTTTGGCGTAGGTGTGCGCACCGCCGGGGATAGCGCGGTGCAGGCGTTCGTTCGCGATTCGGGAGAGTGGCAGGTCCATGACGGGTCACCTCAAGGCATCGGCCAGGGAAGGGGCCGACGCGTCGCGTTCGGACAGCAAAGCCGCGGGCAGCGGCCACGGGATGGCGAGCTCCGGGTCGTCGTGCGCGATGGCGACGTCCTCGGACGGGTCGTGCGCGCGGTCGATCCGGTACGACACGTCGGCGACGTCGCTCAGCGCCTGGAAACCGTGTGCGCATCCGGCCGGGATGTAGATGCTCTCCTGGGTGTCGCCGGAGAGGTGAAACGTTTCCCTGGAACGGAAAGTCGGCGAGCCCGGTCGCAGGTCGACCACGACGTCGAACACCTCGCCGAACGAACAGCGCACCAGTTTCGCCTCGCCCGCCCCGGAGCGCAGGTGCATCCCGCGCACCACGCCGCGCACCGAGCGGGACACGCTGTCCTGAGCGAATCCGTCCGGATCGATGCCGGCCGACCGCGCGACCTCCGCGTCGAAGGTCCGCGAGAAGAAGCCGCGGTCGTCTCGGTGCGGCGTCGGCCGGAACAGCCACACGCCGGAAATCGACGGCACGGGAACGGCTTTCACGACACCTCCGCGGGAATGAGCGACCTCGACAACAGGGTGAACTGGTCCTTCAACTGCTGGGTGCATTCTTCGTTGCGGGCGGCGAGTTCCGCCTTGAGCTCCGGAGCCCGCCGCTGCAATTCCTCGAACTGCTTGATCAGCCGCGGCACGTCGACCGCGCGGGCCTCCTGGCAAAACTCGCCGAGCCCCATTTCGGCCATCAGCACGTCGTTCTTCTTCGCGTATCCGATCGCGACCGTCGGCCGCCCGACCTTCAACGCGCACAACACATTGTGGTACCGAGTGGCTACGACTGTGCCCACTTCGGCCATCGAGCACATCAGCTCGTCGAGGGTGCCGGGGACGGCCGCGGAGAGCAGCGGCGAGTCGACCGTTTCGACGATCTCGTCCACCACTTCGAGGTCCATCCGATCCCCGATGAAGAGCCGGACCGGACGCTCCTGGCGGACCAGATACCGCACGAACTCTGTCATCGCGTCCACGTATGCCCGGTAAATCTCGTCACCGCGCGCACGATCGTCGTTGCCGCCGTAGTACGCCATCACCCCGATGCCAACTGCCCGCGGGTTCTCGATCGCGGCGGGAGTCGGCAAGGCGAAGGCGAGATCGGGATAGACGCGATCATTCGTGACCGGTACGCCCATGTCAGCCATCGCCGAGCGCGACAGGTCATCGCGGAAGGACCGATACGTCGCGAGCTGCGTCGCGTACCGCACCAGAAACCGCGTGGCCGGCACCCGAATCCGATCGGCGCCCACGCTGACCAGCGCGACCTTCGTCCGTCCCAGCTGCCCGCACAGCGAAAGCAGGAACAGCGCGTACGGGAATCCCCACGGCCGCAACGGAAGCGTCGCCTCCAGCACGCCCATGCCGGGAACGATCACCACGTTCTGCCGCCGGACCCACCAGGCCGTGCGGAAAACGTCGATGATCTTCCCGAGGGCTTTGGCCGCGATCGACCGCGGCCCGGACGCGTGCCGGTATTCGCCGCTGTACCAGTTCAACCGGGCCGCGGGGATCCCGTACCGCGCGCGAATGGTGTCCGCCCCACCACAGAACGCGGACACCTTCGCGTACGGATGTTCAGCCCGCAGGAAGCGCAGTACCGCCTCCAGCGAGCCGTCATTGCCGAGGTTGCCAGAACCGAGCAGTCCGAAGACTCCGACCCGAACGGTCACGGCACCCGCCGTTCGCGCCCGGCGACCACGCGGTCGACAGTGAGGTTGAGCTCGGCCGCGTGCACCGGGGCCCGGTCCTCGACGCGTTCCCCGCCTCCGCCGGGCCGGGCCCGGCTGGTGAACCACTTCACCAGCGCGAGGTAGCAGGCGCGGCGTTCGCCGGACGACAGCGGCGCGGAGCGGATCCCGTGCACGAAACCCCAGACGTACTCGGCGAGCAGCCGCGCGGTCGGGTTCAAGATCGCGTTGCCGCGCTTCGGATCGAGGTTCGCGCACCGGGAGCGCTTGCTCGGGTTCGCCCGCTCCGCTCGGTCGGGGTGATCGCGCCGGAAGTACAGCAGCTCAGGCACTTGGTAGAACGGCCCGTGCAGCGCAAGTTCGGCCACATAGGTGCGGTCGGCGTGGTGGTAGCTGCCCATCGGGGTGACGCGACGCAGCACCTCCGTGCGCATCACGCCGTAGAAATCGTCGCCGCCGGGCTCGAACAGCAGGCTCTTGAACCGCACCGACGGTCGCGGCGCATCCGTCTTGTGCCGGTAGTCCAGCGGCACCGTCACCGCGCCGTTCTCGTCGATGATCGCCTGGTGCGAGTGCGCGACGATCATCTCCGGCCGCGCGTCGAGCGCTTCGACGCACTTCGCCAGCAGTTCCCGGCCGTAGAGGTCGTCGTGCGACGCCCACTTGAACAGCTCGCCGCGCGCCTGGTCGAGCAGGACGTTGTGGTTCGGGGTCGCGCCGATGTTGCGCTGCTGGCGCAGATACCGGATCCGCGAGTCCTCCTGCGCGTACTTCCGGACGATCTCTTCCGTGCCGTCTTCGGACGCGTTGTCGGAGATGATCAGTTCGAAGTCCTCGTAGGTCTGCCCGAGCAGCGCGTCGAGTGCTTCGCCGAGGAATTCCTCTCCGTTGTAGACGGGCAGACCGATGGTCAGCCGGGGCGCCGTGCTCATGCCGGTTTCATCTCCTCGGAAGCCGAATGGAGTTCTGCTTGGCTGAACGAACCTGACGCGACGGGAAACTCGGGCACCGCCGCGAAGTGGTCGCGGAGCGCGCTGCGCAGCTGCCACCACCACACGGCCGAACCGGTGAGCGTGGCGGCCGCGACGCCCCACTCCGAGCCGGCCGCACCGCCGAGCGCGGCCCCGATCAGCCCGAACACGACGTAGCACGCGGACGCGATCAGCTGGGACCGCAAGCTTCGCCGCGCCATCCCGAGCGCGCGGAGCCCGGCCGTCGCGCCGGTGGTGAAGCTCGCGCCGACGACCGCCATCGTGACCGCCGGGACCAGCAGCGACGAGCTGTCCCACAGCGAACCGAGCACGAACCGGCCGGCGTCTTCGGGAACGAAGAACCACAGTCCGAGTCCCCAGATCAGGGCAGCTGCCGCCTGTGCCGCACCGAGCACCACGCAGAAGTGCCACAACCGATGCGGCGACTGCCGGAGCACCCGCGCTCCCTCGGCGACAGTGACGAGGGAAAGTCCCATGAGCAGCGCGAGAAACGGCCCGAGCAGCTGTTCCGCGCCGCGCACCGTGCCGACCGCGGCCAGCCCGGAAATCGCGCCCAGTCCGTACGCCCGCAGCTGCGACGAACCGCTGTTGCTGACGTTCTCCACGAGGTAGCGCACGCCCAGGTCGCGATGGTCCCGCAGCCACGCGCGCACCCCGTCGAGCCTTGGCAGGACGCTCGTCTGGACCCAGCCGAACGCGGCCGCGACCCCGGCGGAACAGCCCCAGGCCAGCAGGAACGCGACCACGGTGTCATAGCGCGCGGCGAGAACCAGCGCCGGGAACAACGCGACGGCCTGGATCCCGTCGTTGAGGAACGCCTTGTGCCCGGTGCCCTGCGCGAAGAACCCGAACCGCCAGGCGTCCTGCACGAGCAGGAACGGCAGCACCACCCCGAGCGCGACGAACGCGGCCCCGAGCGAACCGCCGACCAGGAGTCCAAAAAGGACACTGACCAGCCCGGAAGCGACCCCGACCACCAGCGCCGTCCCGACCGCCTGGCCCACCGCGGTCCGCCAGCTCGCCCTGGCGACCCCGGAGAAGCGCACCATCAGCGGGTCGGTGGCGATCCCGCGCGAGATGTTGAGCATGACGCCGTACGTCACCCACGCGATGCTGAACAGGCCGAACGCCGTCGCGCCGAGCGAGCGCGCGACGTACAGCCCGACCACGAAGTTGGTCAGGCTCGAAACGGCCTGGTCGCCAAGGCCCCAGCTGAGCCGTCCCGCCATCGCGCGGACGGCTCGCGAACGCAGGATCGACGGCACGGCCTCACTCCTTCAGCAGTCCGGCGGCCTGAAGGGCATCAGCCGCCGCGGCTACGGCGCCGAACGGCAGGTCCGCCCGTTCGGCGATGTCGAGGAGGCTGTGGTCGCCGTCGGAGAGGCTGAGCACCCACAGCATGGCCAGCTGGGCTTGCTTCGCGTCGCTGCGCCCGCCGAGCGAGTCATACAGCCCGCGCTTGCCGAGTTGCGGTTCGCCGTACGGGCTGAGGTTCACGTAGCGCCGGTTGCGGTCCAGCACGGAGAACGCCGTCCGCAGCGTGTCGAGGGTGTCGGCCATCGAGTCCGGGTCGACGAAGGACGGGTTGTCCGCCGAGGTGTGGTACTCCGGGTATCCCGCGTACGGCGTGCGCGTGAGAGAGCCGACGCCGAGGTTGAAGCCGGGGGAGCAGAACTGGCGCTCGTCGTAGCCGTACGGGGAGAAATCGCGGATCTCGTGCGGTTTGTCCTTGAGGATGTGCGCGAAGACGCGGTCGATGTCGGCGTCCCCGCGTCGGCTGCGCTTGTACGTCAGCGAACCGCGGTCCCCGGCGCAGGCCAGCACGACGCCGTGCTTGACCTGGTCGATGCGCTCGGAATTGCGCGCCAGCCAGGTGATCGCGCCGATCGTGCCGGGCATGAACAGGAACCGGTAGGTGTAGTACGGCTTTTCCCCGGCCAGCGCCTGCGCGAGCGCGACGGCCACCGCGATGCCGGCGAGGTTGTCGTTGGCCAGCGACGGATGGCAGAGGTGGCACGAGACGAGCACCTCGTCGGACACCTCGCCCGGCACGACGTGCTCGGCGTAGGTGAGGTGTCCGTCGGCGAGCGTCGAGTCGATTTTGACGTGGTAGTCGCCGTCCGGCAGCGTGTCGAGCACGTCCTGCGCGAGACAGAAACCCCAGGTGGGGGAGTAGTAACTGGTGCGGTACGGGATCAACGACGGCTGCTCCGGCAGCGTGTGCAGGTGCGTGCGCAGTTCGGTCAGGCTGACGACCCGGTCGACCGGGACGCTGTAGCCGACCACGTGCAGGTTCGACTTCCGGAAGTCGATCACCCGCCGCCCGGAGGAATCCGCGACGAACGCGTCGCGGATGTTCCACTCCGCCGGCACGGTCCAGTCCAGCACCTCGGTGCCGCTCGGCACCTCGTACCGGTCGAGCGGGAGGTGCTCGCCGATGACGGCAAGGGTCTGCCGTACGCCGTCGCCGGTGATGCTCCGGCAGAACGGGTACAACCGTTCCACCAGAGCGTGCATCTCGGGCCCCGTGCGCATCAGGCGTGCCGCAGGGTGGCGTCGACCGCTCCGGCGGCCTGCCGGTCGCTCAACCAGTTCAGCCGGGTGAAGCGGTGCTGGAACTGTTCCTGGGTGAGGCTGTTGCGGCGGTAGGCGTCGAACAGTTGCAGCGCACCGTCTTTCACGCCCCACTTGCAGTCGAAGGACGGGACCGCCTCGCGGAACCGGGAGAAATCGACGCGGTATGAACGCGGGTCGGCCCCGGCCTCGCCGGTGATCCGCAGCTTCGAACCGGGAACCACCGCGACGACCTCTTCGGCGATCTCGGCGACCGTCACGTTGTTGCGCTCGGTACCGATGTTGAACGCCTTGTTGTGCACGGCTTCGCGCGGCGCTTCGAGGGCGGCGGTGAAGGCGTGGGCGATGTCGTCGGCGTGCACCAGCGGCCGCCACGGCGTCCCGTCGGAGAGCACGAGGACCTCGCCGGACAGGTAAGCGTGGCCGACCAGGTTGTTCAGCACGATGTCGGCGCGCAGCCGCGGCGAGAAGCCGAACGCGGTGGCATTGCGCATGTACACCGGGGTGAAGTCGTCGTCGGCCAGTTCGGAAACCTCGGCCTCCACGCGGACCTTCGACTCCGCGTACGGCGTGACCGGCCGCAGCGGCGCGTCCTCGTCGACGAGACCGCTGCCGCCGGAAGCGCCGTAGACGGAGCAGGTCGAGGCGTAGAGGAACCGGGAAACCCCGGCCTCCTTCGCGAGTTTCGCGAGCTTGACCGACGCGTGGTGGTTGATGTCGTAGGTCAGTTCGGGCGCGAGCGAGCCGAGCGGGTCGTTGGACAGCGCGGCGAGGTGGATCACCGCGTCGAAACCCTGCAGGTGCTGGGCTTTCACGTCCCGCAGGTCGACGGCCAGCCCCACCGGGTCGCTCGGGGCCGGGCCGAGCACACAAGCGGCGAACAAGCCCGAGTCGAGGCCGATGACCTCGTGTCCCGCCGCGGCGAGCACCGGCGCCATCACCGTGCCCAGATATCCCGTGTGCCCCGTGAGCAGCACGCGCATGCCTTCAGCCCCTTAGGTCGATGACGAGTTTGTTCGCCTCGAACGCCTCGGCATAGCGTTCTTGGCATTCGATTCCACGGATCCGCGCGAGGCCAAGGAAGGCTTCGCGGTCGTACCACGGCCGGTGCTGCTGGGAGCCGTAATGCTCGTGCAGCAGTTCGATCTTGCGCTGCATCACGTCGTCGGACAACGGCGCGTAGGCGGGCAGCCGTCCGAGGTCCCCGTCCCATTTGACGATCTCGTAGCCCAGCGTCAGATGGCCGCGGAACACCGTGGGCACGAGCTGCGCGAGCCCGCGGTGGTCCTGGTGCGCGTCGATGGTGCGGGGCGCGAACACGACGTCCGGATCGGTGCGGCGGCGGAGGTCTTCCAGCGCGTTCTTGGCTTCCTCCCAATGCGACGGGAGGCGACCGTCGGGCAGCTTGAGCACCGTGACGTTCAACTCGGCGCCCGGGCAGAACGCGGCCAGCGCGGCCCGTTCCTCGGTCTCCCGGTCGGTGCCGCCGCCGGACAGCACCAGCGCGTCGACCTGAAGACCGGGACGCTGTTCGCAGATCTCGAGGAGCGTGCCGCCCGCTCCGATGGCGATGTCGTCGCAATGCGCGCCGAGCACGACGATGCTCTTCACCTCGGCGCCGAGGCGGATCACGCGTGCACCTTTTCGCGTTCCCACAACGCCCACGGCCGGTCGCCGTGCGTGTAAGCGGCGTCGAGTGCGTAGCGTTCCTTGACCGTGTCGGTCGGCTTCCAGAACCCGCGATAGGGGTAGGCGAGCAGCCGGCCGCGCTTGGCGAGTTCGCCGCAGCCGTCGGCGACCAGGTCGCCGTTCTCCGGGATGTGGTCGAAAATGTCCTGCCGCAGAACGAAATAGCCGCCGTTCTCCCACAGCGGGAGTTCGCTGACCGGCGTGATCGCGCCGATCCGGCCGCCCTCGTCCATCTCGACGCAGTGGAACGACGACTGCGGCGGCACGACGAGCATCGAAGCGCCCGCGTCGGTGTTCCGGAAGCGCTCGACGATGTTGTCCAGCGGCGCGTCGGTGAGGACGTCGGCGTAGTTGGCGAGGAACATCTCGTCGCCGTCGAGGTGGTCGCGCACCCGGCGGAGGCGCTCGCCGATCGGCGATTCGATGCCGGTCTGCACGAAGGAGATCGTCCAGTCGGCGATGTCGGTGGACAGCAGTTCCGGCTTCCCGCCGCGCAGCACGAAATCGTTGGACGTCGTTTCCTCGTAGTGCAGGAAGAAGTCCTTGATGTGGTGCGCGCCGTAGCCGAGGCACAGCACGAACTCGGTGTGCCCGAAATGCGCGTAGTAGCGCATCACGTGCCAGATCAGCGGCCGGGGACCGACCATCGCCATCGGCTTGGGCACGTCGGACGCCTCGCTGCTGCGCATCCGCATGCCGTAACCGCCGCAGAACAGAACGACCTTCACTTCACTCCCACCTCGACGATTTCCAGGCGCGGAATCGGGAAGACGAGCTTGCCGCCCCACGCGCCGACGTGGGACAGCTGCTCGGTCAGCTCATTCCGCAGGTTCCAGGGCAGGACGAGCACGTAGTCCGGCCGGTCGGCCGCGATCCGGTCCGGTTCCACGACCGGGATCCGGGTGCCCGGCGTGAACCGGCCGTGCTTGTACGGATTGCGGTCCACCGTGTAGGCCAGCAGGTCCGGCCGGATGCCGCAGTGGTTCAGCAGGGTGTTGCCCTTGCCCGGCGCGCCGTACCCGACGACCGTCTTCCCGGCTTTCCGGGCGGCAAGAAGAAATTCGAGCAATTCGAGCCGGACGCGCGTGACCCGGTCGGCGAATTCGGTGTACCCGGACAGCTCGTGCAGCCCGGCCGCCTTCTCCCGGGCCAGCACGTCGGTCATCCGGGCGCTCGGCTCCCCGGCCGCTTCATCCGGGCGCGCCCAGAGCCGGATCGACCCGCCGTGCGTCGGCAGGAGTTCGACGTCGACCAGGGTCAGGCCGCCGGTCGCCAGCGCCTGCCTCGCCGATTCGACCGTGTAGTACTGGAAATGCTCGTGGTAGATCGTGTCGTACTGGTTCTTCTCGATCAGCGTGAGCAGATGCTGCACCTCGATCGACACCCAGCCGTCGTTCGCGACGAGCGCGCGCAGCCCGTGGGTGAACCCGCGGATGTCCGGAATGTGGGCGTAGACGTTGTTCGCCACGACAAGGTCGGCCGGGCCGTGTTCGGCGCGCACCTCGCGGCCGGTGTCCTCGGAGAGGAACGCGGTGTGCGTCGGCACCCCCGCCTCGCGCGCGGCCTGCCCGACGTTTACCGAAGGTTCCACGCCGAGACAACGGATTCCGCGTTCCACGACGTGCCTCAGGAGGTATCCGTCGTTGCTGGCGACCTCGACGACGAAAGACCGGTCGGTCAGCCCGAGCCGCTCGACCGCGGTGTCGGTGAACCGTTTCGCGTGCTCGACCCACGAGGTG
This sequence comes from Amycolatopsis sp. NPDC004079, assembly GCF_040610415.1. NCBI lineage: Bacteria > Bacillati > Actinomycetota > Actinomycetes > Pseudonocardiales > Pseudonocardiaceae > Amycolatopsis > Amycolatopsis sp. NPDC004079. The sequence goes on from NZ_JBEXMH010000008.1 coordinate 225,880, forward strand.
GAAAAAGACGAGAAATACGCGTAATCAGTGAAAGTGTCGGCCGGGTCGAGCAGCGGCGGGAGCTGCGCGAGCCAGCATTCCGTGCACACTTCGAGATGCAGCGGGAAAGTCGGTTCGGGTTCGGCCAGCTGCGCGGCGGTCAGGAACCGCTCGCACGGCGGGGTCGCGCCGAGGTCGACCACGCTGGCGGTTCTTTCCGAACCGCAGAGTCGACATGTGGTCATGTACCAGGCTCCTCCGGTAGCGACGCGATCTGCGTAGGGCAGGTCGATCCGCGCCCGGCCGTCGTTACAGCGCGCCGGGAAGCTCACCGGAGTCGATTCGGAACCGAGACAATGACAGCGGCGAAATGCCGCTAGGTGCTGTGACGAACGGGTGACCGGCTGGCACCGGATGGCGCAGCCGTCACCCGTTCGTCAGCGGGTCACAGCTTTTCCGCCGCCGGGATCACTTCGGTGGCGAACCGTTCGAGCACCGCCGGGTCCGGAACGCCGTGCGCCCAGCCGGTCGCGACGCTGAACCCGAGTTCCGACAGCCGGCCCAGTTCATCCAGCAGTTGCCCGGTTTTCTCACCGTTTTCACCGGTATCGAGGCGCAGCGAAGCGGTTTTCGTGATCTCGGCGTAGTCGCGGCCGACGTCTTCGCAGTGCTGCTTCAGGACCTCCAGTTTGCGCGGAAGGTCTGAGTTGGGCATCAAATTGCAGATGTCGCCGTATTGCGCGACGAACCGCAGGGTCTTCTTTTCGCCGCTGCCCCCGATCAAGATCGGCGGATGCGGCCGCTGGATCGGCTGCGGGCTGTTCAGCAGCCGTTCGGCGCTGACGTGCGTGCCGGTAAAGGGTTCGTCGCCTTCGGCCCACATCTGGTGGACGTACCGGAGCGCGTCCTCGAGCTGTTCGAAGCGCTCCTTCATCGGCGGGAACCGGAACCCGAGCGCGCGGGACTCCTCCTCGTTCCAGCCCGCTCCGATGCCGAGGATCGCCCGCCCGCCGGACAGCACGTCGAGCGTCGTCGCCGCTTTCGCGAGCAGGCCCGGGTGCCGGTAAATGACGCCGGTGACGAGCGTGAGCAGTTTGACCCGTTCGGTGTGCGCGGCGAGGAAGCCGAGCGTGGTCCAGGCTTCCAGCATCTCGTGCTCGGGCGGGCCGTAGCTGGAAATCTGGAAGAAATGGTCCATCACCGACAGGTATTCGAACCCGGCCTCGTCCGCGGTCCGGGCCACCCGCGCCAGGTCCGCGCCGAGCGCCGCCGGGCCGTTCGGCCAGGTCTGCTGAGCGAGATGCAACCCGAGTTTCATGCCAACTCCTTAACCGCCGGAATGATGTCTTGCGCGAAAATCTCGATCTTTTTCCGGTCGAGTCCGCCAGGCAGCGGGCCGATCACGGCCTGGATGCCGAGTCGGTACAGCCGTCGTGCCTCGGCGAGAAATTCGCCGGTTTTCTCCCCGGACGGGCCGATGTCCAGGTAGTGGTAAACCGTCTTGGTGATCTCGGCGTAGTCGCGGCCCTCGGTTTCGCAGTGCCGCTTGAGCACGTCGAGCTTGTGTCCGAGATCCGGGCCGTTGCCGATATTGCAGAAGTCGCCGTACTTCGCGACGAGCCGAAGAGTCTTCTTCTCGCCGCCGCCGCCGACCATGATCGGCGGCGGCGGCAGCGGCTGCGGGCTGTTGAGCAGTCGTTCGGCGGTGAAGTGCTTGCCGGAGAACGGTTTGTCTTCCTCGTCCCACATCTGCCGGACATACCGCAGGTTCTCCTCGAGCAGCTCGAACCGCTCCGTTCTGGACGGAAACGGAAAACCGAGCCCGCGGGCTTCCTCCTCGTTCCACCCGGCCCCGATGCCGAGCATGGCCCGTCCGCCGGACAGCACGTCGAGCGTGGTGACCGCCTTCGCGAGCAGGCCGGGATGCCGGTAAATCGCGCCAGTGACGTAGGTGAACAATTTCGCGCGCTGGGTGTGCGCGGCGAAATAGCCGAGCGTGGTGTAGGCCTCAAGCATCGGGCGATCGCTCGGGCCGACGCTGGGAATCTGGAAGAAGTGGTCCATCACCGCGAGATAAGCGAACCCGGCGTCGTCCCCCGCCCGCACCGCTCCGGCCAACTCCTCGCCGAGCGCGGCAGTCCCTCCCGGCACGGTGAAGTCGGGGACCTGGAGACCAAGTTCCATACCGGACACCGTATACCTGGAGTAACTTCATGCGTGCGGTCAGAAATCGCGCACGACGGTGATCGTGCCGTGCAGCGGATCGGTCACGTACACCGTGCGCGTGCGCTGGTCCACCGCCACGGCGCCCGGGTTCACGCCGAGACCAAGCTCCCCGGTAAGGGTTTCCGTGCGTCCGTCCACACGAGACAGTCCATTTTGCCCGCCGTTGGTGTACACGACATCGCTGCCCTGATGCACCGCGAGCGACGACGCCTCGCTGCGCAAGAGAACCGTCTTGACCTGCGCCCGCGCGGATCCGTCCACAATAGACAGATGGTGGATCGCCGAATTCGCCACGAACACCGAACCGCTCAACTCGTGCACGCCGATCCCGGTCGGAGAAGCGCCCACCGGCACGCTGGCCGTGAACGCCCCTTGGTCGAGGTCGCAGATCTCGACCGAGTTCGTGGTCGGGCTGGTGCAGTAGGCGCGCCGCCGGCCGCGGTCGAGCGCGATCCCCGCGAGCCCCGGCTTCGGCGCGGGCAGCAGGTCCTGCTGAGTGAGACTGATGCTGTCGAGCACCGCGAACGTGCCGGTCTTGCCGCTCACCGCGTACACGAGGTTGGCCTGGGGATCGATCGCGAGCGCCGACGCACCCGCTCCCGCGCCGACGACGCTCAGCAACCGGTGGGTCTGGCTGTCGAAGGCGAGCACCGTGCCGCCCGGCGGATTGGCGACGTAGATCCGGTCGGTGCCCACCACGACGTCGCTCGGCTCCCCGCCCACCGCGAGCGCGGACACGACCTTCCCCGCGTCCGGATCGAGGACCAGGACCGCGCCGGACGCCTGGTCGGCCGCGTAAACCAGCCCGGTGACCGGACTCACCGCGATCGCCGAAAGTGTCCCGCCGACCTGCACGGTGCTGACCCGCCCGGCCGCCGCCGCGCTGCCTCCGAGCAGCACCGCCGCGCCCGCGCTGACCAGCGTAAACAGCCCTCGCCGGGATATCTGGGAACCGTGCATCGCTCACCTGCCCCGGTCGGTTGGGTTGCCCGCTGACCCTAACTCGGACAAGGATCATGCGAAGGAACTTCGGGTCCCCCGATCGCGTTGTTTCCAGTGAGTAACCCACTTTGCGGCACCCTGCCAGGGCGGACGGAGGCGAGCGCGCGTGCACAAGCACCACAACGGGCTGAAGACGGCGATGCTGCTCGGTCTGCTCTCGGCGATCATCGTCGGGATCAGCGGATTGTTCGGGCGAGGGGCCCTGGTGATCGGGCTGATCGTGGCGCTCGGGATGAACGCCTACGCCTACTTCAACTCCGAGAAGATGGCCTTGCGGGCGATGCACGCGCGGCCGGTGTCGGAGGTCGAGCAGCCTGCGATGTACCGGATCGTGCGGGAGCTGGCTACTTCCGCTCGGCAGCCGATGCCTTCGTTGTACGTGAGTCCTACCGCGGCGCCTAATGCGTTCGCTACAGGACGTAATCCGCAGCATGCTGCTGTTTGTTGCACTACGGGGATCCTGGAACTGCTCGACGAGCGCGAGTTGCGTGCCGTGCTCGGGCATGAGCTGTCGCACGTGTACAACCGGGACATTTTGATCTCTTGTGTGGCCGGGGCGCTGGCGAGTGTGGTCAGTGTGCTGGCGAATATCGCGTTCTTCTTTGGGGGGAATGATCGCGAGGGCAATCCGTTCATGTCGCTGCTGCTGGTGTTGATCGGGCCGATCGCGGCTGGGGTGGTGAAGATGGCGGTGAGCCGGTCCCGGGAGTATCAGGCGGATGCTTCTGGGGCTGAGCTGACTGGGGATCCGTTGGCTTTGGCTTCGGCGTTGCGGAAGTTGGAGCGGGGGACCCGGGCTGCTCCGCTCGCGCCTGAACCGGCTGTGGTGTCGCAGTCGCATTTGATGATTGCCAATCCGTTCAGGCCGGGGGCTGGGTTGAGCAAGATGTTCTCGACCCACCCGCCGATCGAGGACCGGATTCGGCGGCTTGAGGAGATGGCTCGGCGGGGGCGGTGATTCCGGCTCGTCGCCTGGCGGCGACATCGCTTTGGGCTTGCGTGGGGCACCCCGAAGCTTGATTGTGCTGACGGTTCGGGGGTGCTTGTCAAGGCGGGAAAGATGCCTTGACAAGCACCC